>NZ_CAJTCF010000062.1:0-26073 GCF_910574735.1 Duncaniella muricolitica
GCGGAATTGACCCGAACAAGACTTTAAATGCTAAACTTGTCAAAGAACTCCTTGGCTTGGCGGTAGATGCCGCTTAGCCTATGAATAATTTTTTAACGAACTATTGGTGAAGGAGCTTCGCACAAATTTCACTGAGAAGAAAGCTATGACATATCTCTACAAGCTGGAGAAAGCCACCATAGATCTGGCAAAAGTCACGGCTGATGTAAAGGCGTTATCCATGCAGTTTGATGAACAATGGTCGCTAAAATCTCGATAGGATCATCGCTCTACGGGGCGTTGTCATACAACGGCATGAAGATGAACCGCGACGAGGGTCGTGTGCTTGGTGCCAACAAGATTATACTTCCGGCAGACGGACATATCGACATTGCCCGAATGGTGGAAAATTTCAACCTGTTCATGCCGAAAACGGGCAGGACAAAAAAGCCGGTGCTGCATATCTCCCTAAATCCGCACCCCGACGATAAGTTGACTGAGCAGCAGTATGAAATCCTTGCACGCGAGTATCTGGACAAACTCGGCTTCGGTGAGCAGCCCTACATAATTTACAAGCACATGGATATTGACCGCCACCATATCCATATAGTGACAGTCAATGTCAACGAGCAGGGCAAGAGGCTCAATCAAGACTTCCTATTCAGGCGCAGCAAGAAAATCACCACCGAACTGGAGGAAAAATACAATCTCCACAAGGCGCAACGAGAAAAAATCTCACCCGATATGCCCATACGCAGAATTGACCCGTCAGGCGACATCAAGCGTCAGGTTGCCAACACCGTCAAAATGGTCGGTATGCGCTATAAATTCCAGACCATCGGGGAATATAACGCCATTCTCTCACTATATAATGTAAGGTGTGAGCCTACCGACGGCAAAGTGAACGGGCGCGAGTATCACGGTCTTGTCTATTTCGCTACCGATGACAGCGGCAAGACAATCGCAACGCCTTTCAAGGCATCGCGCCTCGGCAAGTTTGCGAGTCGCACCGCTATTGACAGCAGGTTTGAAAGGGCTAAGGAAAAGATTGATGTTGCACCGACCAAGCGCAAAGTCGCCGATGTAATTGCCGTTGCTACTAACAAATCGGACTTCATCGCCAAGCTGAAAGAACACAATATTGATGTGGTTCTCCGCTATACGGAGGAAGGACGCATATATGGCGTCACGTTCATTGACCACAACACCATGACGGTATTAAACGGTTCCCAGTTAGGTAAGGAGTTTTCGGCAAACGCAATCAACGAGCGGTTCAACAATCCGGTAAATGCACCTACCGATACTCCCGATGTTGCGACACCTATTGTTGTTCCACCGATAGAGCCTACACCCGGCAATACAGGTTCTGACAATCAATCGCAGACCGACACGGCACAAGACGCTCAATCTTCGGGCGGTCAGCAACAATCCACAGGCGGACAAAATCAACACACTGTCACCCAATCCGTTTCCGACTTCGGCGATTACGACCTGCCAATTCCGGGGCTTGACCTGTTCCAGCAAGGGCAGTCGTTCAATCCCGACGAGGAGGAATTCCGCCGTCGTATGCAGCGTAAAAAGAAGAAAGGACATCGCCCGAAATTCTAACAATCCACTTTTCAAAAATTACAATTATGAGCCAACAAGAGGATGACCTCAGAGCGTTGGCAAAGATTATGGACTTCCTGCGGGCGGTCAGTATAGTGCTGGTTGTCGCCAACCTTTACTGGTTCACCCGCGTGGAAGCCACCGACAGCGGCTGGTTCATTTCAACCGTTGACAAGATCTGCGCCAACTTCAACCGCACCTGCGGACTTTTCAACAACACTTTCAACTCAAAACTTTTCGCATTGCTACTGCTGGGGCTATCATGTTCCGGCACCAGAGGCGTGAAAAACGAGAATATAACATGGCGTCACATAGGCATCGCCATCTCCACAGGCATAATCCTGTTCTTAATGAACTGGTGGATGTTGCCACTCGGTTACCCGTATCTCTACATCGGCACTACCGCGGCCGGCTACATCTGCCTGCTGATGGGCGGAATATGGGCTGGTCGTATGCTGAAAAACAATATGATGGACGACCGCTTCAACGACGAGAACGAGAGCTTCATGCAGGAAACAAAACTAATGGACAATCAATACTCCATAAACCTGCCGACCAGATTCTACTATCAGAAGAAATGGCACAAGGGCTGGATTAACGTCGTCAACCCTTTCAGAGCCACTATCGTGTTGGGTACTCCCGGTTCGGGCAAGTCGTATGCCGTCATAAATTCCTTTATCAAACAGATGATAGAGAAGGGTTACAGCGGCTATATCTATGACTTCAAGAGTCCCGATTTGAGTATGATAGCCTACAACCATCTACTCAGTCACAAGGAGGGCTATGGTAAGGTCAAGCCGAAATTCTATATGATAAATTTTGATGATCCTGAGCGGAGCCACCGGTGCAATCCTATTCACCCCGATTTCATGAGCGATATCGCCGACGCATACGAAAGCGCGTACACTATTATGCTCAACCTCAATAAGTCATGGGTGAGCAAGCAGGGCGATTTCTTTGTGGAGTCACCGATTGTACTGTTCGCCGCGATAATATGGTATCTCCGCATTTACAAGGGAGGAAAATATTGCACATTTCCCCATGCCATAGAACTTCTGAATAGAAGATACGAGGATTTATTTCCCATTCTTACAAGCTATCCGGAACTGGAAAACTACCTTTCACCGTTCATGGACGCATGGCAGGGAGGCGCGGCTGAGCAGTTGATGGGGCAAATCGCATCGGCGAAAATCCCGCTTTCGCGTATGATTTCGCCTCAGTTATACTGGGTTATGACCGGAGATGATTTCTCTCTCGACATCAACAATCCGAAAGAGCCGAAGATACTGTGTGTCGGCAACAATCCCGACCGCCAGAATATCTATGGCGCGGCACTGGGTCTGTATAATTCCCGTATCGTCAAAATTATCAACAAGAAAGGTATGCTGAAAAGCGGTGTGCTGATTGATGAACTTCCGACGATATATTTCAAGGGTCTTGACCAGCTTATTGCCACCGCCCGAAGCAACAAGGTTGCAGTGTGCCTCGGCTTTCAGGATTTCTCGCAGCTCAAACGCGACTACGGCGACAAGGAGGCGGCGGTAGTGATGAACACCGTCGGAAACATCTTTTCCGGGCAGGTCGTTGGAGAAACCGCCAAGACACTTTCCGAGCGGTTTGGCAAGGTTCTCCAGAAGCGGCAGTCAATCTCAATCAACCGTCAGGACGTTAGCCATTCTTTCAACACGCAGATGGACAGCCTTATTCCTCCGAGCAAGATTTCAACTCTCACGCAGGGATTGTTCGTCGGGGCGGTCTGTGACAATATCGACGAGCGCATAGACCAGAAGATATTTCATGCCGAGATAGTGATTGACAGCGCGAAGGTCAAGGCTGAAACAGACCGCTACAAACCTATCCCGATACTCACAGACTTCCACGACGACACTCCCGAAAAGTCGCGCATGAAGGCTATAATCCAACGCAACTATGAACAGGTGAAAGCCGATGTGATACAGATAATCTCCGACGAGAAACAGCGTATCATGGCAGACCCGGAACTCAGTCACCTTTTCCCGCAACAATAGAAAACAACCACCACTTAATCCACAATCCAATGTTACAATTTACAGGAGGTTATTACGACCTCGATTATTACCGTCTGTATCTGCTAAGATACCTGTCGCAAAACAATTTCGACATAGCCACCGACCATCCGCAGATTGCCGCCAACTCCGACCGTGCCCTTGACACATACGAGGAAGCACGGCGCAACGGGGCAAGTGTGCCGGAGGCGGAGGAACTGGCTCTATCTGTGTTGTTCACCAACATAGGCGAGTCGGAGTTTGACATCGTTGCCGATATTCTGCTTGAATATTTCGGCGATACCCTCAACGTGGATTACGAGCCTGCCGCCCACTATTGGGCGCGCTGGGTCATTGACAACGTGCCGAACCTCTTTGACGGTTTTGACCGCACTCAGGTAGGCATAGACCGTGAGGAGCTTGACGAAAAGCGCGACATACTGATAGGCCGTATCACTCAATTCTGCGTGGACAATGGCTTATAACCGTATGCAGAAAATGCGTGACAACATCGAGGCGATACGCACAGCCTTCGCCCTGAGCGTTGAGCGCAGACCGCCGGATGACGCGGAATGGGAGATATTATCCAAGTATGCTGGCTTCGGAGGACTGAAATGTATCCTCAATGACGCCAACGAGCTTGCCGACGCAGCCAAGTGGACGAAATCCGACCGAGAGCTGTTTGCCCCGACAGTAGAACTTCGGCGCATAATTCACAACCATTCAAAGGATGACAGGGAATTTAAGCGTTACATGGACTCTCTGAAAGCGTCCGTGCTTACCGCCTACTATACCCCTAAGCACGTTGTTGAAGCCATATCCCAGACTCTGCAACAGGTGGGAGTGGAGCCTCAACGCTTCCTCGATCCCAGCGCGGGGGGCGGTGCCTTTGTGGACGCTTTCACATGGGTAAATCCCCGTGGCGAGAGGATTGCGTTTGAGAAGGACGCATTGACAGGGCTGATACTGTCCAAACTGTACCCGCAGACCGACGTTCATATAGAGGGCTTCGAGAAACTGGATACCGATCACGAAAATTATTTTGATGTCGCGGCATCGAATATCCCGTTCGGTGATATCGCCGTGCCTGATCCGGTGTATGCCACCAGTGACAACATAGCTTACAGGAAATCGGTGTCGGCTATACATAATTATTTCTTCCTCAAAGGTCTTGACGCGGTTCGTGAGGGCGGCATCGTCGCATTCATAACATCGCAGGGAGTGATGAACGGCAAAAGCCCGTTTGTCAGAATGGAGCTGATGAAGCGTGCCGACCTCGTTACCGCTTTGCGCCTGCCAAACAATACATTCATCGACAGTGCCAACACCGAGGTAGGCAGCGACCTTATCATATTGCAGAAGCACTCTGGCAAAACAGGCTTCACACCGGACGAGAAACTTTTTATACAGTCAACCGCCGCACAGGACAGCGGAATACCCAACAACCGCTATTTCATAGAAAATCCAACGAATATTATCTGCACGGGAGCGAAAGAGGACACCGATCCATACGGAAAACCGGCATTGGTCTATACCCATGACGGTGGTGTTGTCGCAATCGGCGAGGATATGCGCAAGGTTCTCTATGCGGAGTTCGGACTACACCTCAACCTTGACCTGTATCACGGTAAACAGCAAAAGGCACATACTGTATCCGCTTCTATATATAATAAGGTGGAGAAGGAAGAAAAGTCACAGCCTGACATTGTGGATGTTGAGGCGGTGGAGGTAACGCCAAAACCTGCACAGGTAATTTCGCAGAGAGCCGATGAAATAGAAACATCGGGCAATACTGTGCCGGTGAATGACAGCCACGAAAGATACGACCCGAAAATTATGATGTATAATCTTTTCGGTGAACTGGTGGAGATACCCGGCGCAAAGAAACGCCGCAGCAAGCGTCAGGTGGTGCCGAAGGAACAGAAACAAAAACCGGATCAACCGGCTAAATCGGCTGAGGTCAAAGCGGCTACCGCATCACCCAAAGCAAAAGCAGCCAAAGCTGAAATTCCCGTGCAGGAACCCTCCGACACCGGATTCAGACCTCTCTCCGATGAAAAATTGAAATTTTACGGTTCTCTCAACTGGGATGACAACCCGCCGATAAACGGTTTTTACACCACTATGATGGAGATTGCCCACCGTCAGCTCATGGAGCAGGAGGCGGAAAGGCAACGCATGGAAGCTGCAAAAAATCAGGATAAATATAATATTCCCGATACTCCATATATAGAAATAACCGAGGGCGACTTCATTCCCGGTGTGCCTACTGGTGTCAAGAAGCGCACCATTATCCCGATTGAGGATGTAAACAGAGAGCCGGATATGTCGCCCCGTCCGTTCTCGGAAGATATGCAGTTTTTCCACAAGGAGGGTTCAATGGTATGCGACAGAGGTCAGGTCGGCTTTCTCTCGCAGGTCAGCCGCATGGGAGCCACCTTCACACCGCTCCAGCTCAAGCCGGAGCAGGAGAAACGCGCCATGCTGTATATTACCCTGTCGGAAACATATCAGCAGCTCTACCATTACGAAGCGGAAACACACGAGGCAAGTGACGAACTGCGCGAACATATAAACCAGTATTATGATGAGTTCGTGGAGAAATTCGGGCATCTCAACGAGCGTGAGAATGTGAAGTTCATAAAAATGGACTCCAACGGGTGTGACGCTCTCGCCCTTGAACGTGGCGACAACGGGCTGTTCGTGAAGGCTGACATCTTCGACCGCCCGGTATCGTTTGCCGTTGACGAGGTTACATCCGTCGGCACTCCTATGGAGGCTCTGTCCGCTTCGCTCAATAGGTTCGGCAAGGTGGATTTCCCCTATATGTGTTCTCTTGTCGGCATGGACGAGGCGCAGATTATAGAGAGTCTTGACGGACGGATATATTTCAACCCGCTCATGGGTGAGTACGAAATCTCCGACCGCTTCATCGCCGGAAATGTGGTGACAAAGGCTGAGCTTATTGAACAATGGATTGCCGACACAGGTGACACCGATCCGCGTGTGGCGGCATCGCTCAAAGCCTTAAAAGACGCATTTCCCGAAAGGATACGCTACGAGGAGCTGGACTTCAACTTCGGCGAGCGTTGGATACCCGCCGGCATCTATGCTGAATACATGTCATATCTCTACGGCACCGAAGTGAAGATTGCATATTCCTCGGCGATGGATACTTTCTCGGTGACAAATACCAATGATACAGCCAAAATAACACACGAATACTGCGTAGAGGGTAAGTTCAGGCATTACAATGGAATGTCACTCTTGCGCCACGCCCTGCACAACACCACCCCTAACATCAAGAAATCAATAGGCAAGGACGCGAACGGCAAGGACATTCTTGTTCCTGACCCGGAGGCGATACAGCTTGCCAATACAAAGATTGACGAAATCCGCGATGGCTTTACAGAGTGGCTCGACAACCAGAGCGACGAGTTCAAGGAACGGCTCGTTGACCTCTACAACCGTCGCTTCAACTGCTTTGTCAGACCGCGCTACGACGGTTCCCACCAGACATTTCCCGGCATAAACATGAAGCTGCTTGGCGAAAGGCTGAATGTCAGGTCAATATACCAATCCCAAAAGGACTGTATATGGATGCTATTGCAGAACGGCGGGGGTATCGCGGATCACGAGGTCGGCACGGGTAAAACCCTGATAATGTGTATAGCAGCGCACGAAATGAAGCGTCTTGGTCTTGCCCACAAGCCGATGATTATCGGGCTTAAAGCCAATGTCGCCGCCATTGCCGAAACCTACCGCACTGCGTATCCGGACGCCCGCATACTTTTTGCCGATGAAAAGACTTTCTCCACCGCCAATCGTGTGAAATTCCTGCGGAATATGCAGAATAACGACTACGACTGCATAATAATGTCGCATGACCAGTTCGGTAAAATCCCGCAGTCGCGCGATTTGCAGGAGGAAATAATGCAAGCGGAGCTTGACACGGTGGAGGAAAACCTCAATGTTCTCAAGGAGCAGGGAAAGGACATCTCCGTAGGTATGCTCAAAGGACTTCAAAAACGGAAGGCGACTCTCGAAAAGCGACTTGAAACCATACGCTACAAGATGGAAAAGGAGAAGGACGAGGTGCTTGACTTCAAAAGCATGGGCATCGACCATATCTTTATTGACGAGAGCCACTATTTCAAGAACCTGACCTTCAACACCCGTCACGACCGTGTGGCCGGACTCGGCAATTCCGAAGGGAGCAAACGCGCCCTTAACCTCCTTTATGCCATACGCACCATACAGGAGCGCACGGGCAAAGACCTCGGAGCAACCTTTCTGTCAGGCACTACAATCTCCAACTCCCTGACGGAGCTGTATCTTCTTTTCAAATACCTGCGCACCAATGCTCTGGAATCGCAGCAGATAAACTGCTTCGACGCATGGGCGGCGATTTTCGCAAAGAAAACGACCGACTTCGAGTTTACCGTAACCAATACGATAGCCGCCAAAGAGCGTTTCCGCTATTTCATCAAGGTGCCGGAACTCGCAGCCTTCTATAACGAGATCACCGACTACAAGACCGCGGAGGATGTGGGTGTTGACCGTCCGGAGAAGAACGAAATCATGTGCAATATCCCGCCCACGCCGGAGCAGGAGGAATTTATCAAAAAACTGATGGTGTTCGCCCAGACCGGCGACGCCACAGTGCTGGGCAGACTGCCTCTTTCGGACAGCGAGGATAAGGCGCGTATGCTCATAGCCACCGACTATGCCCGCAAGATGTCGCTTGATATGCGCATGATTGACCCGGAATATGGCGACAACCCCGGCAACAAGGCGAGTATCTGCGCCGCCAAAATCGCCGAATACTATCGACGTTTCGACGAATACAAAGGCACGCAGTTTGTTTTCAGTGATTTAGGAACTTACAAGCCGGGCGAGTGGAGCGTGTATGCCGAGATTAAACGAAAACTCGTTGAAGACCACGGCATACCCGCAAGCGAGATACGCTTCATACAGGAGTGCGGCACACAGCGGGCGAAAGACCGTATGATTGCCGACATGAACGCCGGAAACGTAAGAGTTCTGTTCGGTTCGACCTCAATGCTGGGAACAGGTGTCAACGCCCAGCAACGCGCCGTTGCAATCCATCATCTCGACTGCCCGTGGCGGCCCAGCGACTTGGAGCAGCGCGAGGGACGTGCCATACGCAAGGGTAACGAGGTTGCCAAACTCCACAATGACAACAAGGTGGATGTCATAATCTATGCCGTTGAACGCTCACTCGATGCCTATAAGTTTAACCTCCTTCACTGCAAGCAAACCTTCATATCCCAGCTCAAACGCGGGGCGATGGGTCTTCGCACAATCGACGAGGGTAGCTCTGACGAGAAATCCGGTATGAACTACTCGGAATATGTGGCTATCCTGTCGGGCAACACAGACCTTCTTGAAAAGGCGAAACTTGAAAAGCGCATAGCCGCTATGGAGAGTGAACACCGTTCCTTCAACAAGGGTCTTGGCGACAGCCGTGCCAGACTTCGTGACATCACCGACGAGGTTGAAAAACTGGAAATCATTATCGGCAAGATGGAGGCGGATAACACCCGCTATGCCGCAGTCGTTCAGCGCGACAGTGAGGGCAACCCGGTTAACGCCCTGAAACTCGACAACTGCCAGTTTACCGAAGAGGATCGCATGGGCAAATACCTTCAGGCGTTGGTGAAAAACACTAACACACATGGAGAATATGTCCGTGTCGGCGAAATCTACGGCTTTCCGGTGTGTATCATATCGGAGAAAGCAATTGTTGACGGAGTTGAGGCAGTCCACAACCGCTTTGTGGTGGAAGGTCAGTACAAATACACCTACAACAATGGCAATCTCGCAATGTCAGACACCCATGCCGCCTGCATGAACTTCGTCAACGCCCTTGAAAAACTCCCCGACACAATCCGCCAGCACCGTGAACGTGCCGAGAAAAAGCGTGGCGATGTGCCGACCCTTGAAGCCATCGTGTCGCGCACATGGGGCAAGGAAAACGAACTGAAAGCCCTCAAATCCCAACTTGCCGCCCTCGACCGCAAGATTACCGCCGAACTGGCACCCACCCACGAAGTGCCAGACGACCGTATGGGAGTCAACAATGAGGAACAGGACAGCGTTGAGAATAAACCAACTTCCACCGTTGAAGTCAATACCACTAAGGTGGACGCTCCTTCAACATCTGGCGACCAGAAAAAGACGATGGTAGCAGAGCCATTGCACCAATATATTAAAAGCACAGGTTTAAGAACATTTCATGCTATATAATAAAATCAACAAAGCTAAATTCTGATATATCCATATATTGGAATTTAGCTTTGTTGATATATAAGTCGGATTAATTTTTGAATTATGTTATTTCGATGTTTTTAATGCCTTTATCAACCAATCTGTTACCAGTTTTACTGCATAATTCGGGGCAATTGTATAAGTATGGTCTTCCCCCGGTATAAGTATCAATTCACTATTATTGATGACCTTATTATAAAGTTGAGCATATGTGTAAGGCACAACCTGATCTGCCATACCATTTATAATCAACGCAGAGCCATTGTAAGCAGAAGCTGTTTCATATATTGGAAGAGTCATCGCCGACTGGATGTATGCACGTCCCAACTTCAGACCACGGGGCAATTCATAATAAGGTTGGTCAAGATGCCACGGATCAAAATGTGCGCCTTGTGTAATGCCTCGAATTGCATCCTCACGTAGAACAGCAGCCGCAGATAGAAGCACCTCGCATTTTATCTGTTCACTACCGCAGTCGCCGCTTACCATTGAAGTAACAACACCGCCTTGAGAATGACCGACAAGTGAAATGTTTTCAGTGACAGGTAACGCTCTTACATACGAAATGACACACAACAAATCTTCATTTTCATTAAGGACGGTCATATTCTGAAATTCGCCCTCACTTTGTCCACAACCGTTAAAATCATAACGTAGAACTCCGATTCCATTTTCGTTAAGAACTTGGATTATAGGTTCCCAGAGATGGAAAGTCATATCTCCGCCAAAGCCATGTGATAATATGACCATAGGGCATTTTTCTCCTGTAGCTAATACAGGGAGAGAGATTTTTGACGCTAACTTTCCTTGTGAGCCGTCGATAAAGAACAGTTCGTTATTATTCGGCATCATATTTGGGGTGTTTACTGCATTAATGGATTCCATACCAATAAAAACAACCAACAGTAACGCAAGTGTTTGTAAATATTTCATAATTATGAATAATTTATTTCATTAATCCAAATGATAATTTACGCATAT
The DNA here is from genome assembly GCF_910574735.1 of Duncaniella muricolitica. Lineage (NCBI taxonomy): Bacteria > Pseudomonadati > Bacteroidota > Bacteroidia > Bacteroidales > Muribaculaceae > Duncaniella > Duncaniella muricolitica. The sequence goes on from NZ_CAJTCF010000062.1 coordinate 10,884, forward strand.
TAGAACGAGTGAAAATTTTTGTAGTCATAAAGGTGACAATATACCCTGTCATAAGGGCGGCAACCACTGTTCCTTCCCGTATTCCATCTATTTTTCCTGCCATCGCCCATGACAATGCAGCAGCACCTATTACAAGCGCAACATCAAACAACACTTTGGTCGTTCCGAATGCTTTTCCGAATCTTAATGAGGTATATTTGACAAAGCCTTCCGCACTCATCATAGCTACATTGGGGTTGATTTCCAAAGAAACGCCAACACCCTGCATCAAGCACCCTAAGACTAATACAGACAAGGCCATTGAGTATGTTGTTATCTGAAAACCATCTAATAACCACATATTAAAATCTATAAATATGGAAAATGGGATAGAAAATGGTATTTGAAGTAATATCTCAACATAGTCCTTTCTTGATGCAAAGTGGCGGGCAAGAATAAGTTGACCGACAATCAGTGCCATATTAAAAATAAAAGTGGCCGCACCAAGAGTCAACGAGGTGTTTAATGACAATATGTAATTCATACTGGAAATAGGCGTTGTGCCTAAGGATGATGTTACTATTAACACCATTCCTAATGAAAGGCAGTATAAGCCCAAAGTAAAAATAAGGTAACGTACAATTATATCTTTCATATTCTTATATCTGATAATTATTGCTCATTCTTTCCAACAGATTTTCTACATATTGCCGACCGACAGGCAATGACAATCCGGTAGACAATTTGACAGACTGTCTGTTAAAGCTTACAATTTTATCAACCGGAGTTATATAGGAACGATGGATTCTTACAAAAGCATTTATCGGCAGTATTTCCATTATGGCTTTCATACTGCTTCTGGAAATTATGCAGCCACCGTTTGCCCGATAAATCTTGGCATAATTTTCCATTGCTTCAATATACATTATCTCATCGGTGGATATGGAAATATTCGCATACTCCTGTTTTACTATTATTGTCTTTGGTCTATGATTGATTTTAAGAAAGGCAACCCTTCTTGACGCTTTTTCCATCGCAACCTTAAATCGGTCAAAGGAAAACGGCTTGTGTAGGAAATCAACAGCGTCAAGGTCATAGCCATCCAACGCATATTGAAGATAAGCGGTAGTGAATATGATTGCTACATCAGACCCGATTTCTTTTGCAATGCTTAATCCGTTGATATCATTCATTTCAATATCAAGAAAAACTATATCGGGCTTGCTTCTTAATACCGCTTCAAGACCGAGGCGTGGGTCGGAATAAACAGCTATGTCAATGTTGCCGAGCCTGTCACAGAATTGAGAAATGACAGACAGTGCAATCGGCTCGTCATCAATGGCGATGCACCTTATAACAGTATTGTTTGTCATAAATCAATCTCCAAGCGTATGAAATAAACACCTTCTTTCTCTTCAATCAGTAATGTGTGCATGTCGGGATACAGTAGCCCCAGTCTTGCCCGACAATTTGCCAATCCTATTGAAATTTCGTTTTCGCATTTTTCTTTCATGATATTGTTTGTAACTGAAAAGCGCAAATGCCTGTTTTTCAATGCGGCGTTAATCTGGATTTTACAGTCACGGGTAGATGAACTGCCATACTTGAAGGCATTTTCGACAAATGTTATCAAGATCATCGGGGGAATCAGAATTGTATCGTCATCAATATCATATTCCCATACGACCGAAGTGTGGCTGTTCAGTCGCAATAGCTGTAACGCAATATAATCATGAATATACTTTATCTCATTCCCGATCGGGATAAGTTCGAGATTTACTTGGGTGTACGTGTATTTCAATATCTCTATGAACTTGACAAACGCATCTTCTGTTCTCTCGGATTTGCTTATGGCAAGACCATATAATGTGTTCAATGTATTGAACATGAAATGAGGATTTATCTGAGCTTTATATAACGACAGTTCTGCTTTATTTTTTTGTTCTTCAAAATCTTTTTTCACAAGTATCTGGCGGAACAATTCAAGCATCAATGAGGTGGAAAGTCCGTACCCGCTTACGACAAGAAACATAAACCAAACAGGCTGCGCTCGTAAATGCTCGTGCAGTCTGGGATGATTTGACAATATGGGCATGGCGTCATCAGGATAGGGGAATTGTGAGAGCAGAAACGCGGCAACAAGCATTACAGCGACAATGATTGCAACTTTCGCAAATTTTCTGCGCATGACCAATTGTGTTATGTTGGCAAAACGAATAGCAAAATATACGCAATACAGAAACAGGATAAGTGTAACTGCGAATGATGTGTATTTCTCCATCCATTTCTCAACCGGCACAAGCGCGATAATCAATGGAAGGAATACACAGCAAAAAAGGAGGTCAATATATAATTTTATTTTCTTTGAATCCATAGTGCAAAATTAGCTCTTTTAATTGTCTGAACCAAAGGATAGTTCAGTTGTTCGTCAACACATTCCGTAGTTCGTCAATACATTTTTTGAATGGAGTGCAACGAGGTCTAAATTTGTGGTAAAAAACTAAATCAACAATGTCGAAAACGCCCTTTTTTATTCTCATTGCATCAATGCTCGTTATCAGTTCGTGCAATGATAAAAAAACGGGAGATACTACTCCCGTCGATTATCCTATCGAAGTGATTGACACTACCCATCAGACACTTAATACAAATTACGCAGCAACTGTCACCGGATGTCAGACAGTAGAGATACGACCTCAGGTAGATGGTATGCTTACGAAAATATGTATTCGTGAAGGTGATGCCGTAAGGAAAGGACAGGTACTTTTTGAAATCGACGCAGCTCAATTTCAGGCGGCATACGATATTGCCGAGGCAAATGTCAACAGTGCGGAGGCGGCAGTATCCACCGCACAATTGGTCCTTGACAGCAATCAAGAACTATATGAAGAAAAAGTCATATCCGATTTTGAACTGAACACTGCCAAAAACGAGCTTTCTGAAGCTAAGGCAAAGCTAAAACTGGCAAATGCCGAACTTGAAAAGGCAGCCACCAATCTTTCTTATACGAAAGTAAAGTCACCTGTCAACGGCGTGGCAAGTATGATTCCATATCGTGTTGGTGCGCTCGTAGGAAGTAACATTACAGAGCCACTTGTCATTGTCAGCGATGACGGTGATATTTTTGCATACTTCTCGATGGCTGAAACACAAATGCTTGAGATGGTAAGGCAGTATGGTTCTATGAAGGATGCACTGGGAAATATGCCGGAAGTGGAGTTTCAGATGAGCAATGGCGAAATTTATCCGGTAAAAGGTCATATTGATGCAGTAAGCGGTACTATAAACAATTCAACCGGAGCAATAAGTTTCAGGGCTGTTTTCCCGAATCCGGACCGCCTGTTAAGGGATGGTGCCACCGGTGCGGTGATTATCCCTGTGGTTTATGACAACTGTATTGTGATTCCGCAGAGTGCCACATACGAACTTCAAGATAAAGTATTTGCCTATAAGGTTGTAAACGGGAAGGCAAACTCAACTGAAATAAAAATTGTGCCGAATAACAACGGTCGGGAATATATTGTATCCGCCGGACTTGAAATAGGCGACACAATCGTATCCGAGGGAGCCGGACTATTGAAAGAAGGAACAGTCATCAATACAAAAAGCAAGAGCAAATGACAATAAAGACTTTCATAGACCGACCGATACTGTCCTGTGTGATTTCGGTTGCGATTGTACTTTCAGGACTAATCTCTCTGATGGGTTTACCCATTGAACAGTTCCCTGAAATAGCTCCACCTACCGTAAGTGTTTCTGCCAACTACGCCGGAGCAAATGCCGAGACTATTCAGAAAAGCGTCATTGTGCCCATAGAGGAGGCGATAAACGGTGTTGAAGATATGTTGTATATGGTTTCTTCTGCGACAAACACAGGTTCGGCAAGTATTCAGGTATATTTCAAACAAGGTACCGACGGTGATATGGCAATGGTAAATGTCCAGAACCGTCTTGCATCCGCACAAGGTCTTCTTCCGGCAGAAGTTACAAAAAGCGGTATCAATGTCCGAAAGCGTCAGACATCAAGGATAAAGACGTTGGCATTATATAGCCCCGATGGCACTTTCGATCAGAAATTTCTTACCAACTACATGAAAATCAACATTGAACCTCGTCTATCGCGTATTGCAGGCGTAGGTGAGGTTGATATAAAAGGTGCGGATTATTCATTGCGTGTATGGCTTGATCCCGGCAAAATGGCTCAGTACAAACTTATGCCGTCAGACATACAAAAAGTGCTTGAAGAGCAAAACCTTGAATCTCCAACGGGAACACTCGGTGCTGAATCAGACAATACATTTCGATATACACTCAAATATCGGGGGCGATATGAAAATGAGAGTGATTTTGAGAATCTTGTAATAAAGGCACTCCCGGACGGTTCAGTCTTGCGGCTCAAAGATGTAGCTAAAATAGAACTTGGCTCAAAGACGTATGAGTACCTCGGCTCAGTCAATGGAAAACCCGGTACAACGTGCATGATTTCTCAAACATCCGGGTCAAATGCGAATGAAATCATTGAAGCAATAGACAAGGAAACAGAGAATATAAGACAAAGCCTTCCCAAAGGAATGGAGCTTGTGGATCTGATGAGTACAAAAGATTTCCTTGACGCATCCATTCACAAGGTTCTCAGAACTTTATTTGAGGCAATTGTGCTGGTAGTCCTTGTTGTATATGTATTCTTGCAAAGTTTCAAAGCTACCATCATCCCCACTTTGTCGATAATTGTGTCGCTTATAGGAACATTTATATTTTTGAACATTGCAGGATTTAGTCTGAATCTGATAACTCTTTTTGCACTTGTGCTTGTAATCGGTACGGTGGTTGACGATGCAATTGTTGTCGTTGAGGCTGTTCAGGCTGAATTTGATAAAGGCATCAAATCACCGTATAAGGCTACCGTAGAAGGTATGGGAGGAATCACTGCGGCTCTTCTTACTACCACTATTGTGTTTATGGCTGTTTTCATTCCCGTGAGCTTCATGGGAGGCACAACCGGCACATTTTACACTCAATTCGGTCTGACAATGGCTGTCGCTGTAGGCATATCGCTACTCAACGCCATGACTCTGAGTCCAGCCTTGTGTGCATTGATAATGACTCCACACGACACTGACGGTAAACGGAGTTTCTCGTCAAGATTTCACACAGCGTTTGATGCCGGGTTCAACCGACTGGTAAATCGCTATACATCAGGGGTGAAATTTATGATTTCACGCAAGTGGCTGACTCTTGTACTACTCGTTGTAGCCGGAGGTAGTCTTTATTACATGATGATGACTACAAAAACAGGTCTTGTTCCACAAGAGGACATGGGAGAGATTAATATCGATGTGCAGACTCCGGCAGGAACAAATCTTACCGAAACGATGAAAATCATGGAGGAAATAGACCGACGTATAGCCGATATACCGCAAATCAAAATTTATTCAAAAACCGCCGGCATGGGAATGATGAGCGGCATAGGTTCGTCCAGCGGAATGTTCAATATCCGAATGAACGACTGGAGCGAACGTACTGATGATGGTGACGATATAAACTCTGTCATTGACGAGATATATCGACGGACTGCGGATATTACAGGTGCCAGACTGATTGTCTTCACACGTGGAATGATTCCCGGATATGGAGTGAGCAATGGCTTCGAGATTCATGTACAGGATCAGAAAGGCGGCTCAATAGAAGACCTCAAACAGGTGACAAACAAAGTAATTGCAGAACTGAATAAACGTTCCGAAATAGCACGTGCGTCAACGTCATTTGACACAAAATATCCGCAATATCTTGTTGAGGTTGATGCAGCAAATGCTTTGAAGCATGGGGTGCAGCCGGGTGATGTGCTTAACGCACTCTCAGGTTATGTGGGTGGAGCCTATGCCTCCAACATAAACCGTTTCTCTAAACTTTATCGTGTTATGGTTCAGGCTTCTCCCGAATTCAGACTCGACACAAAGGCATTGTCAAATATTTTCGTAAGAAATGCGTCCGGAGAAATGACACCTATAAGTCAGTACCTTAAACTGAGACGTGTCTATGGTGCGCAATCTCTGTCAAGATTCAATCTGTTCTCATCGATACAGGTAAACGGAACACCGGCTACCGGATATAGTTCAGGCGAGGCTATTGATGCCGTCCGCGAGGTATGTGCGGCAACCTTACCTGCTGGTTATGGATATGAGTTCGGAGGAATGAGCCGGGAAGAGTCTTCATCAGCAAACTCAACGGTTTTCATATTCATTGTATGCGTTGTGTTTATATATTTGATTCTTTGCGCATTATATGAGAGCCTATTTATTCCGTGGGCTGTATTGCTGTCTGTTCCGTTCGGACTTGCCGGTAGCTTCCTGTTTGCACGCATGTTCGGGCTTGAAAATAACATATACCTTCAGATAGGTTTGCTTATGCTGATCGGACTGCTTGCCAAAACAGCCATACTTATGACTGAGTATGCCTCTGAACGCCGTCGTTCAGGAATGTCAATCATAGCTGCTGTGACCTCTGCTGCTCAGGCACGTTTACGACCGATACTAATGACTTCCTTATCAATGATTTTCGGAATGATACCATTGGCGTTTTCTACCGGCGTAGGCGCAAATGGCAATATATCAATCGGTGTCGGTACTGTCGGCGGCATGATTATCGGCACTGTGGCACTGTTGTTTATCGTTCCGGTTCTTTTCATTGTTTTCCAGACTATTGAAGAACGAATAATGCCTAAGAGAGAAAAGAAATGAAAACAAAGCTATACATTTTATTATTCCCCGTATTCCTGTCATTATGCGGGTGCGGATTATACAGCAATTATAATTCCCGGCCTCTCGAATATGATGCCAGCAATCTATGTTCTCATGATTCTATTTCACAGCCCATATCGGCAATCTCATGGAGAGAACTTTTTACTGACAGTTATCTTGTCAACTGGATTGACAGTGGCCTTAGCCGCAACACTGATCTGCGTATTGCACAGATAAAAGTCGATGAAGCCGCCGCCACACTAACAGCATCACGATTGGCGTTCCTCCCTTCTGTGAATATATCTGCCGATGCAAGTGTGTCAAAAGAGTCCGGCAATAAGTTCAGTATCGGGCCGTCAGCTTCATGGGAACTGGACATTTTTGGTAAACAGCGAAATCTTAAAAAAGGAGCTGAGGCTGCTTTTTATGGCTCAGAGGCGTATCGTCAGGCAGTTCAGACATCGCTTATAAGCACCATTGCCAATGGCTACTATACGCTCCTTATGCTTGATGAACAGCTATCTATAAGCGAACGGACATTAAAGACTTGGGATGAGAACATAAGGGTGCTTCAGGCATTGAAGCGGGCTGGTCGTACAAATGAGGCCGCTGTGCTTCAAGCGCGAGCCAATCGTATGAAAGTTGAAAATTCCACATTGACATTGCGAAGTCAGATAACAGCACAGGAAAATGCAATCAAGTCATTACTCCTGATACCGGATATGGATATGTCAAGAGGAAGTTTTGATGCGCAGATGTTTCCAGACACGTTGTCGTGTGGAATTGCGTTGGAATTGTTATCCAACCGTCCGGATGTCAGAGAGGCTGAATATCTGTTGCAGCAATCTTTTTATAATGTAAATGTAGCCCGTGCGGCGTTCTATCCTGCTGTGTCATTATCGGGTAATTTAGGGTGGACTACCGCCTCCGGTACAATTGCCAATCCATCATCATGGATAGCCGGAGCAATCGGCTCGGTTGTCGCTCCGTTGTTCAACAGGGGAACAAACAATGCCAATCTTAGAATTGCAAAAAGTGAATATGAGATAGCCTTTTTGCGTTTTCAACAAAAATTATTTGATGCCGGCATGGAAGTGAATAATGCTCTTAGTGTATGGCAGACAGCAAAAGACAGAGTTACACTTGACAAGAAACAGATTGTTGCATTAAAGGGTGCTGTGCATAACACACGGTTGCTGATGAGAAACACATCAACAAATTATCTTGAAGTATTGACCGCCCAACAACGATTGTTGGAGGCCGAATTGACAGAGGCTTCAGATCGTTATGACGCAGTTCAGGCAATAATTACGCTTTATCATGCTCTCGGAGGAGGCTCAGAATAATGTTTAACCAATCATTGTTGAAATGAAACAAGTATCAATTTTAGCAGTGGCATTCGTTATAGGCTTAAATGCCTACGCCACAACTCTAACAGATACTATTGCAACTCAGACAACAGGCCGAATAATAGCCCATAAGGCTATATCGGGAACAGTAACAGACCGAAAAGGCCAACCAGTTATAGGTGCAACAGTAAAAGTGAAAGAAGATGTAAGAAAAAATGCTGTCACAGATATAGAGGGTAATTTCAAAATATCAGATATTCCTGATAGTTGCACTCTGCAAGTATCGTATATCGGCTTTATGCCAATGGAAACGAAGGTAACACCTGATAAAAGTGAATATTCCATCACTATGCGGGTCAACCATTCTGTTCTTGACGAAGTTGTGGTGGTAGGCTATGCCACTCAGAAAAAGGTGGATCTTACAGGTGCAGTTTCCTCTGTAAGTGTTGACGCCCTTGAAGACCGCCCCATAACAAATGCCACAAACGCTCTTGCGGGACTTGCTGCCGGTCTGACCGTGACCAACTCCGGAGGCAACACACCCGGATTTGAGGCTCAGAGTATTCTGGTCAGAGGTCAAGGTACGCTCAATAATGCCGCGCCACTTGTAGTGGTTGATGGAATGACAGGTATCGCTCTCAGTGACATCAATCCGCAGGACATCGAGAATATATCGGTGTTGAAAGATGCGGCATCGGCAGCTATTTATGGTTCACGTGCCGCAAACGGAGTCATACTTGTGACTACTCGCCACGGTTCAGAACGCGCCCCAAGAGTGACATACAGTGGTAATATATCTTTTGAAACCGTTGCTAAGAGATTAAACCTTGTAACTGATTATGCCGACTTTATGGAGATACAGAATGCCGGACTCGTCGCCAATGGTCAGGCTCCACGCTTCTCGCAGGGAAAGATAGACGAATGGCGAAATGATGCAGGACGTAATCCTACTGTCTATCCAAATACCGACTGGCAGGATCATATATACAGAAATCCGTCGGTTGTACAGAATCACAACCTGTCGGTGACCGGTGGCTCCAAAACTGTAAAATACAATATTTCGTTAGGTTATGTCAACAATCCCGGCATGATATATTATACCGACTATAAACGTTATCAGCTCCGTTCCAATATTGATGTAAACATTAAGCCGTGGCTAAGCGTAGGCACAAATCTGTTCGGATATATCGACGAAAACAACCCTTCGTCGGAAAATGCCGCTGCCGGAGGTGATGTTATTTTCGGCTCCGGAGCATTCAACACTGTTCCGGGAATGACTCTTTATGACCCGGCAACAGGTCTGTATGGCGGAATACAGAACCCTGAGGAAGAGAATGTGAGCAATTTCAACCCTTACCGTCGCCAGTGGTTCTATGATACTGATTACCCGACAAAGACCAAGCGGTCGGTGATGAAACTTTATGCACGTCTTATGCCCGTCAAAGGGCTGACCATACAGGGCTCGTTTTCTTATAACCATTGGGAGCGTAATGTTGAACACCATCTGACCGACCGCGACTTGTTCCGCTTCACGTTCGATGGTCCTGTGCTGATTCGTGAGGGTGTAGTGCGAACCTATATTCGCCGCTATAATTACAAAAACACGTTCCGTTCATCAGAACTTACAGCACGGTATAAATTCAATGTCAGCAAGCTCGGAATAGACCTCTTTGCCGGCATGAGTCAAGAATATAACAAATACGACCAAGACTATTATATAAAATATGACCTTGTTGACCCCTCATTGGGGGCGATTGATGCAGGTATGACCAACGGAAGCATAACGGGCAACTACAACGAGTGGGCCATGCGGTCTTATTTCGGACGTGTAAATCTTAACTGGGATAACCGATATCTTCTTGAGGCAAATTTGCGAGCCGACGGATCATCAAAATTTGCACCCGGTCACCGATGGGGTTATTTCCCATCTGTTTCAGCCGGCTGGAGAATATCTGAAGAAAAATTCATGCAGAATACATCGTCGTGGCTCAATCAGTTGAAGTTGCGTGCATCGTATGGCTCTCTTGGAAACAATGCAACAACGAGCTACTACATGTACCAGTCGCTGTTTGCCACAGCCAATTATATTCTCAACGGCAATATAGCCGGCGGTCTTGCACAGACAGTCCTTGCAAATCCCAGTCTTACTTGGGAAAAGACATATATGACAAACATCGGTCTTGACTTTGCCTTCCTGAACAACCGTCTCAGCGGCTCTGTGGATATATATAATAAAGACACCAAAGGCATCCTCATATCACTTCCGGCTCCGTTGGAACATGGTACAAGTGTAGTCCCCAACCAAAATGCCGGAGAGGTGAACAACAAAGGCTTTGAGCTGGATCTTCGCTGGAACGACCGTATCGGAAAGGTGTCATATAATGTAGGCTTCAATATGGGTTTTGTAAGCAACAAGGTCACAAAATTTCAAGGCGACGTGTCATCAATAAGCGGAGTTTACAAGACACAGGAAGGCAAACCGATTAATCAGCTTTATGTGATAACGGTAGATCGTATTGTGCGCGACCAGTCAGACCTCGACTATGTTCAGAGCCTTGTTGACAAAAACCCTGATTACTTCGCTACTTACCAGCGGCCTGAACTCGGCGACTTCCTGTATCGTGATGCCAATGGTGACGGTAAACTTGACACGAACGACCGCGTAGAGATTGGTTATGGAACATTGCCGCGTCTCACCTATGGAGCCAACCTCGGCTTGGCTTGGAACGGTTTTGATTTCAGCGTGTTGTTTCAGGGAGTCGGCAACCATCAAGTTTATTACAACAATCAGGCGTTCCGGTTCGTAACTGTCATGGGGCAGTCACTGATAAAAGATATAACCGATAACGCATGGACTCCGGAGAATCCGTACAAATCGAAGTATCCTATGTTGCGCAACAACGCCAATGGCAAAAATAATATTGCCAGCGATGCTTTCGTGCATAATGCAGCTTATTTCCGCTGCAAGAATATACAGCTGGGTTACACAGTCCCGAAAAAGATTACCAAAAATTTCTTTGTCGAGAATCTAAAAGTATATGCCAGCATTGACAATCTCTTCACAATAACCGATTTTCCGGGATTTGACCCGGAAGTTGGTGCCAATGTAGGTTATCCATCCGTACGCCAGTATTCGGTCGGACTTAATGTTTCCTTTTAACCAATGAATAATATGAAGAATAAATATATAGCAAGCATTGTTGCCGCAGCCGCAATAATGAGTGGATGCGAGAGTCTTGACTACATACCCGGAGACCAGATGTCGGGACAGACATTCTGGCAGACCGAAGACCATGCGCGTCAGGCCGCAGTCGGACTGTATGCCGCGATGAAAGCAGACTGGTGCTTCGGACTCGAATTTACTTTCGACATGTGCACCGACCTTGCAGATGGCACAACACCGTGGTCGGATATCTCGCGGGGTACAGCTTTCGCTTCCAACAGTAGCGGCGTGCAGAACCACTGGCAATATCTCTATGAGCTTGTTCATCGCTCAAACACTGTTATACGTAATGTAGCGAACATGCCAATCAGTCAGCAGACCATTGACCGTGTGACAGGAGAGGCAAAATTTCTTCGCGCAATGGCTTATTTCCGTATGCTCAACTGTTGGGGTGGTGTGCCGTATTATGATGAGAGTTGCGATATAAACGAGCAGTTCGCAAATCTTGACTCGCCCCGCAGCTCTGCTGACGAAATTCGTCAGTATGTAATCGACGACCTCACCGACGCTATCGCCAAACTCCCCGTAAGTTGGGATGCGGCTGACCTCGGACGCGCCACAAAGGGAGCGGCTTACGCTCTTCGCGGCAAGGTTTATCTTTTCAACCGTCAATGGAACGAGGCAATTGCCGATTTTGAGGAGATAGTCTATAACAAAAGCAATAACTATGGCTACTCCTTGCATCCCGATTATAATGAGCTTTTCCGCTTATATAATGGCAACCATAGCCCCGAAATGATATTCTCCATACAGTCTATCGACGGCAACACAGCCGGATATGCACTGAACATAGTCGGATATTTCGGCAACAAATCCACTATGAGGCTGATAGCGAGCAACTGCATCGTTCCATCAACTACGCTTGTGGACATGTACGAGAATCTCGATGGATCTCCATTCAATTGGGATGACTTGTTCCCCGGATTCAACTCCGGCGGCTCAGAGTTACGCCGCAAGTATATGAGCGTGGCTATTGATCAGGGAAGCACAAAAGTAACCGACTTGTTGGAGTGTGACACCACAAAAGTGATGGATGCCTACCGTCTGCGCGACCCTCGATTGTGCCTGAACGTGATAACTCCGTACTCTCATTATCTCGGCACCGATGCCGGCTCCAACCCGATGGACAAACAGTTCGTTCTTGCCGACCCGACCAAAGGCGGCGCGCCGATGGAAGCAATGGCATTCATCCGCAATTCAGAGGGCTGGAACTCTTATTTCTGGCGCAAATGGATACCTACCGGCAATCTTGACGGATATTGGGGTGAGTATAACCGCACACCGTATGAATTCCCTCTTATAAGACTTGGAGATGTGATACTTATGCTTGCTGAGGCGTATAACGAAAGCGGAGCTGTCGAAAAAGCGGTAGCGGAAGTTAATAAAATCCGAGAGCGCGTTGGTATGCCGGGACTCAACAGCGGAGCGTCGTGGCTTGCTGTCGCAGGACACGATGATATGGCAGACCGCATTAGGAGAGAACGGGCTTTTGAACTCGCAGGAGAAGGACTGCGATACTGGGATTTGCGCCGTTGGGGTATGCTTGAAGAATCAATAAAGAATGCTACCGACATATTCGGCGACCTGATGTACACACGCTCATATCAGACCCGCCATGAATTATGGCCGATACCGCTTGTCGAAATGGAGCGCAACCTCAATCTGACACAAAACGAAGGCTGGTAAATGACGTGCATATTCATTTCCTCTCTTACTTACATGCGGGCATCGTCAATTTAGGCGATGCCCGTTCTTCTAAGCACTTGGATAAATTGGTTATTGTTAACCAGATTGTTTAATACATAAATATTTATACAATGAACAAAATCCTCATTGTTGATGCCTCCGAATCAGACCGTCGGCTTATGGCGGGCTTGCTTGTCAAGTCCGGCTATGAGCCGATTGCCGTCGAGACGATGGAGGCAGCAAAGGACGAGGTGGCGAAATTGCCACCCGGCGCAGTCATTGTTGCGGCGATGAAATTCGTCCGTGGCACAGCGCAGGAGTTAATCAACTGGCAGAAGACGGAGGGATACGGATTTCCCGTAGTCGCCATAGTGGACAATCTCAATCCATTGGATATTGCCGATGTGATGAAAGACGGCGGTGCCGTCAACATCATTCAGCGTCCGGCAATGGACAAGCAGCTTGTTGAAACAGTGGGCAGGTATGCAAGACCGGGCAGAACAATGCTGTTACTCCCTGACGAGCTTATCCCACGCCAAAGCGAGGCATTTGCCGGGATTGAGCGGGCAATAAGAAATATTGCCGCGACGGATGTCAATGCCGTCATTTTCGGCGAATGCGGCTCAGGGAAAGAGCAGATTGCAAAAGAGATTTACAGGCTCAGTTCACGTTCACAAAAGCCATGCACCGTCATAGAAGCCGGCGGTGCGGCACTTGTCGGCAACCACGACCCTGCAAATCTGCGCAGCGAAGTGCTAAACCGGATGGAAGGGTACTTCAAGAAGGCTGACGGCGGTACAATCATCATCAAGAACGTGCAGTTGCTGAACTTCGAGAAACAATCGGTGCTTCTGCACATACTTGAAAACGAGCATCCGAATGTGAGGGTTATATGCACCGCAGATCCCGAACTGCGCCGTATGGTGTCTGAAAAGACGTTCCGCCCAAATCTGTTCTACACACTACGACAGGTTGACGTAACAGTACCGCCATTACGGGAGGTGACCGAAGACATCGTGCCGTTGTCAGACTATTTCCTGACACGTTTTGCCCACAGCAGAGAACAGCACAGGAAAAAGCTCGATGCCTCGGCAGTCAAAGCGTTGAAGTTGCACCCGTGGCCCGGCAACGTAAGGGAACTGAAAGATACCGTCCTCTATGCCGCATTCCATTCAAAGACAGATATAATATCGGCAACCGACCTCAATTTCAGCCAGTCGGAGCCTGATACAGATGACAGCCTTGCTCTGCGTAAGCCGCAAAAAGACAAGGAGAAAATCATTGAGGCATACCGTCGCAGTGGTTCTTGGACAGGAGCGGCAAAGCTGTTGGGAATATCGGAACGCGCTCTGATAGAACAGCGTAAAAAACACCGCATCGGCAAGAAGGGCGAGCCGGAGGTTTGACAACTCATAAAAAATCACTAACTTTGCAGTGTTAAAATAGCAAAGACTGCGGTTGTAGAGTCAATCGCATCAAATTTATAGGATAACATAACTTCCGCATAAGTTCTATTGAGAATCTGCAAAATTCATTAATGACGAGCTTGGCGTGATGCTTATGCTATGCTTACTGCATAGCGTATAGTATTCAAGCTATCGTCATAGGTATTGCAGAACCTTCAATAGTTAGCGTAGATATTATACGCTATTTTTTTGCCTTAATCTAATCAGTCATTTTTCATTTTAAGGATATATTTCACGCTTAATCTTCAGGTTTATTTACTATCCAGCGTGAAAGCAAAAATTTAACCATTGTAAATTTTATAAGATTAAGAGATTGTTGTTTAGCGGATTATCGATTTTAACACGCCTCCGATCACCTCAATTTTCAACCATTCGGTTATAATTTCAACCGAGGGCTATTCCTCGCAAACCAAAGCCAAAACAACCGAATGGAAACAAAAAATCCCCCCAACGCCACCGACTTCGTAAAGAAGTCTTCCACGAGAAATAAAAAACGTTCATTCAAGCGTAAGTTCGACAGAAAGCAAGCATGTTCCGCTCCTGTGTGCGATGACAATGCGGAGAATATCGGCCCAAGCCGAAATATTGAAATGCAGTCAACTAACCCCTAAAAAGGGAGCAAATTCAGTGTAAAATGGGTCAAGCCGAAATGGCGGTGCATGGATTTTGAGAAAAGTGTTAAATTTGCGGTATGAAAACCGCAGATGCAATATGGATGTGCCTGCCCGAGGGCATGGACGAACTATTTGA
>NZ_CAJTCF010000063.1:0-25464 GCF_910574735.1 Duncaniella muricolitica
GTACTCAACCGCTTCGATACCACCGTCTCCAGTTGGAAAGGTTGGAATTTCCTCGCTTTTATCGTTATTTTCCTTAAAAAATTTCACAAATCAAATTAGTTTAAACAACTTCATTATTAAAATTGTGTCAGCAAATAAGTTTAATCTTGACCTTGTGCCAGATTGACAAGAGCATTTTGACGACCTTTATGGCTTTTTTGCGGAGAGAAACCTTAAAGTAAAACCAGAAACAGTGTCTTTCCGACTATTACGTTCGTTAAGCCATATTGAAGGCTTTATGGTCCATTGCAACATAAAGCCCCCCAAAGTCAGCTCTGATAACTCACTGCGAGACCTCATTTTGTATTCCAGACATATTGTGTCCGTCATAATAATTCTGTTTTCTTGGCCAAGTGCCAGAATATTCTTTGCCAATTCGATTTTACGCCGTCAGACACAGTAGTTTTCTTTGCCAAATTCTCTCGAAAATCGATAAGATGTTGATTGCCAATATTGAGTATGTTTTTCAACGAGGAGGAGTACTAAGCCCACGCAAAAGGATTAACCCAAAGAATACCAAAGAGTTGAGCTTCGCATCAAGCGACAGCCCAACTCTTTTTTCTTGCATTTTACCCCCTTTTACAGCATAATAAACCGGCGTAAAATTAGCGCACCGATAAAAAAGGAATATAAACAATCGGGATAAACTGTTGTAAAACTGTTGTAAAACTGTTGTAAATTCGCTTAAAATAAAAGAAACGGAACATATGGGTAGCCACGGAAAACGCATCAAAATAAAAACGTATCAGGATAATCTTACCGATGTTATCCTGACACGCTCTTTTTCGCAGCGGTTCAATCTTTTAGGTTATATTGATACAGCCTTATGGATAGCGGGGACATAAAGTTTTAACAATTTTCGTTATGTAGTGTTATACAAATGTATTACTTTTACACTACAAATAATATCAAACGTTATGAACACATCATCAGTCACCCGTAAGCAGACCTCTTTCCGCCTGAGCGAGACTCTTCTTGCAAAATTGCAGGAAGAAGCCCGGCGTCATAACAGAAGCCTGAACAATCTTGTGGAAAGTGTGCTTATGGCATTTGTTTCAGACCATCCCAACAAAACGACACTGGCAGCAATGAAAGAAGCGGAGACTTCGGACAATCTCGAGACTCTTGATATGAAAAGTTTCCGCAACTTTGTTGACTCGCTATGAATGAACTTAAACTAACATCCCAGTTTAAAAAAGACCTCAAACGCTATAAGCACAAGGCGGCGGTCATCGACAAATTGGAAAACATACTTAACCTGCTGGTCGAAGGATTGCCTGTCCCTGAAGAAAACAGACCCCATATTTTGACCGGCAATTATAAAGGATATATGGAGTGTCACGTGGAAAGTGACACTCTGCTGATTTGGTGGGATAAGGAAGCCGGAATAATCAAGTTGGTACGCTTCGGTACACATTCCGAACTATTCTGACACGCTCACCCCTTATCCAATGATTAGCAGGTATTACTGAATCTCAAACCTGACATCGCGGGGTAAACCGAACTTGTCGGGGTGGTCGAGCATGACGCCGGCTGTGTCGTTTGAGACGGCTATTGCCGCACCGTCGTCATACAGCAGCCAGATACATTCGTCAAGTCCCGGTATCTGTGAGAAATCACTGTGAATGCCGGCTCCATCGGTCAGCACGGTCAGCACACGGTAACCGTCAATCCACTCCCATCGAAATTCAAGGTCACGGGGCTGGGATTCAGGTCCGTATTCCATATCATACTCGGCGAGCATCCTTATCGAATGGCGGTAGGCTCTTTGCAAGGCTTCGTCCGAGCCTTTGAGGGCGACTTTAAGCAGAGTCGCGAATTTATCGTTGACATCAATCATATCATATCGGTTTTGCAAGATTCTGTTCTATAAGGTCATAGTTGCCGGCATTTGCCTCGGTGCGGCGCGGGAAGGTTGCCGCGAGGCTCTCCCGGCCATACTTGCGGGCAAAGCGCATGGTGTGGAGCGAGCCGCTCTGAGCCGGACACTGGGCCAGTATCACAGCCTCGGAGAGTGCAGCCTGAAGACGGTTGCGGGCCACCAGACGTGTGGGATTGGCTTTGACGCCTATCGGTTGTTCCGACAGCATCAGACCGCCGTTGCGCAATATTGACTCTTCAAGCACCTTGTTCTCACGCGGATGTGTGATGTCGAGTCCGTTTCCCACGATGGCTATCGTGCCTCCATTGACATCAAGACAGCCACGGTGGGCGGCTGCATCGCATCCGAGGGCGAGACCGCTCACCACGACATACCCTTTCCGGGCATAGTCCGCACCGAGCTGATAGGCTTTCGTATTCCCCTCCTTGTCGGCTGAGCGTGCTCCTATTATAGCCACAGCTTTTTCGGCTTCCAGCAGCTTCAGGTTGCCTTTGCAATGTATCACTGCCGGACAGGCGGCACCGATGGCAAGCAGGCGGCCCGGAAACCGTGAATCCTGACAGGATATGCTGACGATACCCAGTTTTTCCTGTCGGTCAAGTATTGAATTGGCCTTGTCAAGATACCCGTCAAACTCCGGATTCTCTTCATACAGACGGTCAAACTCTGCAAGGTCGGTCTTTATTATTTGTGAGGTGGGCATGCCCGACATCTGCAATGCCATCACCTCGTCGATATTCAGTTTACTCATTTTTCAGTTCTGTATAAATTTAAAACTTCGTTGAGATGCATAGGATTATCGCAAATCGGGAATGCATCTGTATACTTCATATAAGCAGTCCATGCCGCCCGGTCGTTCCGGTCAGGTAGCCGGTCATGCTCGCGACACCAACTGAGATACGCGCCTAATCTTCCATTCTTTCTGTCATAATTATCATCAACTGGTGGCGTAAATGCGGATGCCTGACGCGGATCGGCAAGAATATCGTCGATATGCTGTAGCAAAATATCTTTCATACGATATAAGTCTTTGCGAGCCAAATCGCGAGCCCATGCCCCCATGATGGATACACGCCTGCACTTACGCGGCTCAGACTATCTGTCGCGCCCAGGATTGACAGAGGTAGTCCTCGGTGAGCCACCCATTCTCCGACGGCGGTCGATGACGAGTTCAAGCAGGTCGTAGAGATGGGTCATTCCGGCATCCTTACACTGGTGACCGAAATCGTCCACCACCTTGAAATAGCTGTCCCACACCAGACCTGTCAGGGCTTCTACGTGAGAGTCGCCAAGCAGGTCGTCGGCTGTCGAACACAGGGCGGAGACTCGCGGAGCGTTGTCACGCACCGACTGCACGGCGTCATAACGCCCGTATTTGTCGAGAGTAGCCTGTGTCAGAGTATAGGTCTGAACACCATCGAGACGCTTGCAGAAGTATGTATGCTCCTCACCGACCCATTGGGCTAACTGTGACTTCGGGAAAAGACAGGGGTTGACGATGACCACATCGGCATCGCCCGACTCACATTCAAGGGCCATAAAGCCTCCCAGCGAGGTGCCTATGATTATTTCCGGGTGTTCCTCGCGTATGGCGCGGTTGATTACCTCCAGAGAGCTGTCGGGGTCAGCGTCCAGCTCAGGGGCGATCACCCGGTAGCGACCCTTGAACTTACGTTGCAACTGTCTCTGCTTGGCTCCGTTGGCTCCCGACATAAACCCGTGGAGATACATCATCACGGGGAGTGTATCGCTTATGTTTTCTACAATATCATTCATTTTCTTAGTCATTTTGTTTGTTGTCAAGTCCAAGCCTGCTTATTACCTCCTCTATGGTACAGGCTCCGTCAGCATTCATTTGTGAGTATTTCATGATACTCTCATTGAGAGATTCGTTCCAGTCATACTCTCCATGCGTAAGATTCCCCCAAAGCACTCTACTCCATTGCAATTCAGGCAACTCCCGACCTATTATCCACCTCCCTTCAGGAGTCAGGATGTCGGCTTTCCGAGTTCCGTAGTTGTGGACGTAGAGTAAAAGGTTGCCCTTGGGGTCACGAGCCAGATCGGGGTGTCGCGACCACCATTCAATAAGGCCTCCCAACCTTGGCAGACTGCGCGCCGAAGAGCAGAACAAGCAGTCACCGATTGCAGCCATATACAATGAGCGGTCGGCAAGTATCTCCCCGGAGTGTTCCAACAGTCTGTAGGCATGCTCCCGAAACGAAGGATAATAGCATGCAGTCGATGCCAGAAGCAGGAGGCGCACATTCTCCGTTTGCGTCTCGCAGACATCCATTCCGCAACACACATCAAGCACCTGTGGCAGACGAGAGAAATGAGTAGACAAAGAGTCAAGTTGCTCGGCTGTCACTCCGCTGTCAGGTCGACAGACAAGACGGAACGCCACACGCCTGTAGCTCCACAGCTTATACTTCACTACCAGCTCTCTTAACTGTCTGACAACATCGTCAATGGAATCTCCGGAGTAAATTCTGGAAAGGAAACCCAAAGGCTCTTCCGCCAATAGCTTTACATCCCGCTCATAGTCCAGGGCAATCAGTCGGTGTCCTGACGGAATCTCTCCGCATAACGCCTGCTTTACCTCTTCCGGGGTGCTCATTCCTTCAGCTATAAAACTCGTTGTTTTCATTTTGTGTCGTCAGTATTATATTGTTTTGAGAGAATGTTGAGTATTATAATATGATAGCAGACCGAATGAATCAGTCACGCACATGCAAAGATAGCCAATAAACGGATACAGTGATAGTTAAATCGTTTCTTGACACTATGTGGCTGCTGTTTTTAACTCAATTTCTTGACAGAACACCTCAGTTATCCCATTATCTCGACACTATAAGGCAACAATTTACGGATTTTTCCCCGCTATAGCTCATAGGTAAATTTTGGGTGACAATTGGAAGTCATTATAACACTTATGGTTGATAAGAGCCCACAATATTCGTCGGCGTGTTGTGATGGTGGGAACCGGGGCGTAGCCGTCGGTAAAGACAATCATGCCGTCATACTCTTTGTGTTCCTCAAAGTAGTCGACAGGCGGCTGGAAGCACGTGCCTCCACGCCCTGCGATTTTGACCGCTTTAGCCGCCTTACGGACTGGAAGTAACGGCAAATGTATGTCTGCATCAAACTGTATGACATCGATCTGCGGAATGCCGTATGTGAAGAATGAATTGATGATACCGAAAAACCGCCGTATGTCATTACTCGACACCGAGCCACTTGTGTCGATGGCTACAAGTAGCCGGGTGGTATATGGGTGAACTACACCCATCTGATTCCAGCCATAACGGCGACTGGGGCGCATACGTGTCAGCCTCCGCTGTGTGGAGAGTATCGAAGCCTTGAATAGTCCGAGCTGACGTCTGACATTAAGCGATTTCTCAATCGACAGTTTGAGCAACTCCTGCATTCCTCTCGGTATCGAGCCCCACATTCTTGACAACATGGCATTCTCGATAAGCTGGTTCATACGCTCGCATAGCAATTCGTCTTCCTCCCATAGAGCCGACGCGTCGGCCTTTGATTTGTCAAGCAAATCGCCGAGACCACGGCATCCCGGCTCCTCAGAGTTGTCAGATGTCCCTGATGCAGAGTAATTGCCATCGGTTCCTCCGGACGATTTTGCATCGTCTGAATTATCCGATGCCCCCTCTTCTGATGCGTCCCCTTGACTACAATCCTCGGTACTATTCCCCGCAAACGATATAATCGGCTCCATTTGATGGTAAAGAAGATTGTAATACTCCTCAAACGACAGTTTTGCAGGCAGTTTCAGTTCTGTATGCTGCAACGGATTGATACTGCAGCGGCTATGCTCATAAATGGTGACATCGCTTGCAAGAGTCAGCACTTCCGGCACAGCATTCAGTGGTTGTCGCTGATAAGGATGCTTAAGAAGAATCCTTATCATCTCATGTCGCAACAATAATTCACATTCCAGATCTGTCATTTTGTCGAGTAAATCCGGATTGTACTCCAATACAAAATGTCCTGAACGGAACGGGCATGCCATTTCCCGGTTTTCCGTTGTTTTGTGATAACATAAAGTAGAGAAAAACAACGGTTCACACAGAAACCATCGGTCAGATATCTCTTGTATAATCATATTTTAGGATCGCTCATGTAGAAATTTTACTGATTCGATTCAAAAATAAATCTACGTTCTTGACCATTAACAAACAGCTTTACATCCGGATTATGCGCAATGTCCTTAAGCTTCAGGATTTTATCAAATGATTCCATTATTGTCCAGATTATATCGACTATTTCTCCACCGACAGTCCATATTTTGAGGTGGCACTTGGGAGTGATAGCTACATGAAACTTTGCAAAACTACTCTGATTGTACCACATGGGAGGTTGTTCCTCCTTCCATGCTGTGTTATAAGGCAATAGCCTATCAAAATAATAACACATAAAATCCTCAAATTTAGTGCAATCTTTACAATTAAAGTCATAACCGGTATTGGAGGAGGCAGCAGCAGTCATACGCAATAACCGAATGAATGCGATATTGGTGAGTATCAAACTTGTGCTGCGCTTTTCTTTATATACAAAGTATGTCCTTTTGTTATCCAGAGAACGGACAAGCATGACATCTTTATTTAAGACTACGTGTAAATGACGTAAATGAGTGCCTTTTACAAAAAAAATATACCCCAGATTCATCAGACACCGATAGATCTCGCGATTCATGTTCTTGTCGGCTTCGGAATAAGAATCGCTTTTCACAGGAATCGTTTCGAGATATGTCATTCTGACATCATCAATGCACCATCCTCCGGCATTTTTACTAATAAGTTTCG
Organism: Duncaniella muricolitica; assembly: GCF_910574735.1. NCBI lineage: Bacteria > Pseudomonadati > Bacteroidota > Bacteroidia > Bacteroidales > Muribaculaceae > Duncaniella > Duncaniella muricolitica. The sequence goes on from NZ_CAJTCF010000063.1 coordinate 6,748, forward strand.
TAGGGCATTTGCCATCACCCAACTCAATGCCTTGCGTCAGTGCCTTTCTTCCGATCCATGGAAGGTGTTGTTTAAACAAGGCCAAATCGTCGCAACACTGCTTATAGTTGTCAAACGTAAGCACCGAATGCAAATACGCATTGCTGAATATCTGCATCTTCATAACAAACTCATGCTTCTCAGTAACTTCCAGCGTCACACCGTCAAGACCGATTTCCTTTATATAAGGCTCGACTAAAGACCGACTGAGAATCATTGACTGCATCTCAGTCTTTGCATAGTCATCATATTTCTTCTTAATATCCCTTAAACCGTTGATAGCAGCCTCCAACAGTGGTATATAAGGTTCCCAATCTGCTAATGGCAAACTGGTGAGGCCTTGAGCCGCATAATGCTCCCCGTATGACATTTCCATTTCCATATCAATATATGATATACCAAACAAATGACCTTTTATAACGCATCCCGGAGCCGCAAATATTTTAAACTCATATTCACTTTCAAATGTATATTTGCATCCAAGTCGGATTAGGTTCGGCTCGATGATAGGACGTATATCTAATTGTTTTTTATCATACGAATTTGCCATCTTAAGCAGAGTTGTTAAATCCTCATAAATCAACTCGCTATTAATTATACTTTTTACCATAACGACCAATATTTTTTAGATTTTTTCAACGAAAGATTTCAATACATCCGCGTGTTATTTCAGCGAGTTCTCTATCTTGTGAGGGCAAGCAGCGCAAAACAGTGATGGCACGGATATAAACCAGCCATCTATGATATTAGGTATCGGCATGCCAATCAGGCCTACGTTGGATTAAAGCTAAATTCCTTATCTTTATCATCCAGATAGAACTGGTATTTAATGTCCTTTATCTTTAATATTTCATTCCAGTTTTCCATTACCTCCCAGATGACATCTATAGTGTCACCGCCCGTTGGCCGGATTTTAATATAACAGTCAGGTGCTAACATTACATGAAATATACCTCCATTATGGTAAGATTCTTGGCCAAACCTCCAATACTTCACAGAGCGTGTTTGAACGTTATTCCATGAAGTATTATAAGGTAAAAGCCTTTCAAAATAAAAGTATAAATTATCCAAAAACGGGATGTCAGTATAATAGTGATAAGTTGACCTTACGTCAAAATCATAGCCGGTTTTAACTGATGCAGCCGCAGTCATTTGAAGTAAATGGACGAACGTTTTATCTTTAACCTTCATTTTACGTCCTTCTAAAGTCTCTTTTTTGTAACTAAAGTATGTGTACTTGGTCGATAATGATCTAATCAGAGAAATATCCTTATTCAACACTACATGTAAGTTATCATTCTCGACATAAAAGATATATCCAAGATCAGAAAGACATTTATAGATGGTCGCGCCAATCCTTTTTTTATCTTGAGAAAAATCACCATATTCAGGGAACACGTCAAGATAAGTCATTTTAACATCACAGGCTCGCCACGGTCCACTATTTTTACTCACAATATCTCTGAATCCACCACATTCAAACTCGACACCACGCCGTATTCCCGGCTTTGTAAACACGTGCAGCGATTTTGCAATTGATACAAAATCATCGCAATGTTGTTTATAGTTGTCAATCGTCAGGAGTGTCCGCAGACTCGCATTGTTGACAATCTGCATTTTCATTATCACCCCCATGTTTTCTGCAACCTCAAGTGTCACATTCTCAAGCCCGATTTTGTTTATATATGGTTTTACAAGCGATAGACCCAGCATTGATGATTTCATCATAGTCTTAGCCCGATAGTCATACTTTTCCTTTAACTCATTAACACGAGTCACTAATTTCTCCAAAAAAGGCATATAAAATGTCCAGTCTCCTATTGGCAAGTTGATAGGGGACTTTGTTTCTCCGAAATATTCACCATGAGATATTTTCACTTGCAATGATATGTAAGTGGGATAATCGCAATGATTTAAGTGCCCGGTTAACATACACCCCGGAGCCACATGTATATCAAATAATTTGCTGTGATTTCGATAATTCGACTCAAGGGTATATGGATATCCGAGTTGTTTAAGATTCGGCTCAATAATCGACCTGAAATCTATCTCTACAGCTCTTCTTTCAATCAGTTTCAAAGTTGAAGATCTTAGTTCATCGAGGTCTTGATTTATAATTTTGCTATTTAGCCAATTGTTTTGCATAATAAAGTGTTTTAATTATATCTCATCTACAAAAGCACTAAACTGTAAAATCAGGTCTACACATTTCTGACCTATATACTCGCGAGCCTTCGAATAAGTGTCTCCGAGAAACGCCTTGATAAAGTAGGCGTAGGCTTCACGGCGATTGGTGTCCTGAAGCCATTTTATATATGACGTAAGATTGCGCTGCATGGAGGGAGAGAATTTTGCCACACTCTCCAGCGAATTCAGGACAGTCAGGATATCATCGTTGAGTATGGGGAAATTCTCGACCGGGAATTCCTCCAGCTTTGCCTGGATCTTATCGAAAGATTTCAATACATCCTTACCGGTCACTGACTTTTCTTTCTGCGACTCCATGAAGGCGGCGGCAGCTTTTACGCCGACAATACCGGCTATCATCTTGGCTCTTGCTGTCGAAATCTCCCTGACTCCCTCAATGGCACGCGCCACCCGCTCCCATGCGCGGCGGTCGGGCGACTTGTCGAGTGAATTGGCGGTGGCGTCAAACCGGCTGTCGAGCATCAACGGTTTGTTTTTAATGAACGTGATGACACGCTCGTCAAGCCCGGCCGACGTTGCCCATTTAATCCAGTCTTTCACCGTCGGGACAAGATTGTAGATGTTGAAACGCGACACCAGAGCCGGGTCAAGTTCGCCCACCTGATACTCCTCGCCGTCGTTGACTGCCGAGATAATGCGACTCCCTTCGGGCAGACGGCGGCCGGCGAGCTTGCGGTTGAGCACAAGATCCATTACAGTCTGAAGCATTTCGGGGCGTGCGCGGTTGAGCTCGTCGAGAAACAGCACTATCGGCTCTCCGTCGGTCGGAAACCAGTATGGCGGCATAAAGTCGGTCTTGCCGGTCTCCTCATTAAGGCGCGGCAAGCCGATAAGGTCGCCGGGGTCGCTCATCTGACCGAGAAACAGGGCCGTGACAGTGATGCCTTGTGCTGTGAAATAGTCTTCTACTATGCGCGACTTGCCTATGCCGTGGGTTCCTACAAGCATAATGTTTTGCTCGGACGGTGTCGCCTCAAATATCTCGTAGAGTTCGCTTATGTCAATTTTTATTGCCATATTCAGTCGTGTTGGATTTTTTCTTGTATTGAATTAATCAGAGCCTTGATGTTATCGTGGTCAAGTTGTTCAAGCGCAATCCATACCTCAATCGGAGGCAACTGATGCTCTCCTATGGAAACATGCTGAAAAAACTGTATCCTACACACGTTTCTGCGGCATCGGCTCTTTATCATCTTTTTCCCTTGAGGTGTCTTCAGAAGTGAGACAAGACGGTTTATATCACGACGTTTTGCCGGCTCACTCCTATTGAGCAAATCTGTGCGGCAGGGAATTTCCTCAATTTCGTATATAAGGATAAATGTGTCGCAGTTTTTCTCTTGCAGAACGGCCCGTAGAGCATTGACATCGTCCTCTGATGTCACTTTGGTTCCTGTCAGTTCTTCAATACGCTTATAGACATCTTCGATGGATCTGAAACTACCCGCTTCATCATTCTCGTTCTCAGCATAGCGCATATCGAGATAATACTTGTCGGGAAACCAGCCTTTTTCAGGGTTCTCTCTCTTCTGAGCAAGTTCATATGCCCATAATACACCTTCAAAGTAGGGGCAAAGTGTCTCGAAGTTGTCACATACTTCATCCCATTCTTCGATATATGTTCTCCCGGCTCCTTCAAACACGAAAGATATACAATCTTCCTCACGCTTAAGCTCCGACCATTGACCTCTTCCATCTTCAGCTTCCTCGCCGTTAATCTCGGTCATTAGGTCACATAGCCATGGTCCACCTTCGGCATTCTCAACCTTCTGCATGATTCCGAACAAGCGGTCAAGCTCTTCCGGTTCGCCGGCTATGCGATATTCACAATAACTCCAGTCTGCCATTTTCTATATTTGATTATGATTACGTCAGCAGCTTTATGATGGCGAGTTTCACGGTGGCGATGAAGTCGGGGAAACGTTCGTCGGAGAAGATTTTCCACGGACGGAAGGCACAGAGCCACAATGCTGCGACCACACACAGCGCAATCTTAATCCACAGCGTATGCACCACCGTCGCTACCATCGCAATGGCCAACAGGGGTATCAGCCATTGCGACAGCAAAAACGATATGGTCACCAACAGGTTAAGGAGCAGGCGTAGTTTTACCACAATCCAACCTCTACGAATCCTGTCAATTTAAAATCTTAGTATCATCGAAGTAGTAACGGTCAAAGATTTTTGTCATCTTGTAGACATCCCCTTTAGCCGAGTCCTTATGTTCAGCCTTGAACACTCCGATGAACTCGAAAGTATCCCCTTTGCAATGCAAACGCTGAGTCACGTCATCTTTCCAGTCATCGCAGACCCCATTTATACCTATAGGCTTGTCACAGTTACGGAATAATACGATTGGCAACGTCTCCAATGTTTCAGGCTTCAAAGACTTTTCCAAATCAAATCGAAGATTATTTAGGTCCTCAGAACAACCGATCCCTCGGAACAGTACGCCGTTTTTTACAACCGCCCGTCTCATCGGATGCTCCTTGCGATACTCCTCCCCTATGTAATAAAATGGGTTCAGCATATAAAATTCATGCTTGAAATAGCCTAATCTGTTCAAATGCCAACATTCTTCAGGCAGATTGCTGTCTTTGCCAAAGCCTACATTCTCAGAATAGAAGTCTTGAAGAGAATTGGGATCTAACGAACGATCATGCAATAGGATATCACAATGTTGAGAAAATTGAATCTTCCTATTATTGTAATATCCGTCTGTTAGATATGGCATATCGTCGATTCCTATTTCAACGGAATTAAAATCTAAGCTCATAATTTAGTGTTTTTTAAGGTTATCGGTTGATGACATTGCTGTCAGGCGGGTGGCGGCGGCGATGTAGTCGAGCTCGACACGGACAAGTGAAAGCAGCGGAGCTATGAAGTTCCAGTCCACATTGTCGCAATACCATCCGCTGACGAGTGTAAGCGTTCCGGGACGGAAGGAATCGAGCTCTATTTTATGCTCATTCCTACTTTTGTCTTTGACAGTTACAGTCTGTCCCTTCACAGATGCTTTGATATTGTCGGTAATCTGACGCATGACAGTAAGCACCGGTTCGAGACGTATGAGAAGGTCCTCCATGCGTTCGGTATGGTCGAGATGGATTTGCTTCAATGACTTTGCTTTCATAGGCTGCAAGCCATCCTCACCTTCCGACAACAAGGGTATCGTGCGTGATTGTTCCTTGTCGACAATCCACGCACTGCCTGTCGAGCGCATTATACGAAGGCCTTCGATTTCAGAAAGCCTGTAGTCGCCTTTGGTTGTATGGAACACAACACGCTCCACTATGCCCTTTACCCAACTGTCATACCATCTCTTGAAATACAGAGGATTCCCGTCAGACGCAAGAATACCCTTGCGGATTAACATATCGCGATGGTAACGGTCTGCCGTTGAGAAAAGACGACCGAGAATGCGTATGGGGAAGAAAACATTCTTACCCGCGCTCATGCGGTCTTGTGTCATGATACGAAGAGAGAATATGCCCGCCAGTGTATCGTGGTCAAAGAATTCAAAGTCGGAATCAAGAGTGCTGTCGCCGAGCTGCTCTGTCTCACTATGATCTATGGCAGCAACAGTGTCATCCTGAAGTGCGACAACATATTCAATGAATTTTTTCAGGTGGCTCACATTATCCTGAAGCCGCTTTTTCTCCGTCGGGTCTGTAGTGTTTCTACTCTTTTCTCCTATGGTGCCGACCAATGCTGTGAGGAAGTTCTCCGCACACCCTTTTGCCACGGCATCGACAAGCCCGTCAAACAGATCTTTATGAACTATCGGAAGGAAGAATTCCCTGTTGACACGCCTTATGCCTGAGCAATAGCTGTCGGCACTGCGTCTGGAATGTCCCTTGTTTAACCACCACTGACGGAAACCTTCAAGGAACTTATCGGTATTAGTCTCGGTCATTTGCCTGAGTTTAGCCTTTCCCGCTCCCCTGAGGAAAGAGATAAAATGACGAAAGCGTGGAAGCTGCTATCTTATCCCAAATGTGTCCGGGCGGTGGAAGAAGCCTTCAATGCTTGGGTATAAGTGCAAACTCCCACGCCGTATGAGTATACGACGCGCGACTGTCCACTTTTCTTCTGATTGGCCTTTAAGCTACCACACATAAGACTCATGAGAATCAGTAAGACACTTTCGTGTTTTGACTATGAACCGCCTTAACGGTACACTGCAAAGTTAAACATTATTTTGCGTTTGTCCAAAGCCATTTTGAGAATCAGAGTGTTAAATCCGTTCTTGACTCTAAAAATCAGTGATTTTAACATTATCTCTTGACATCCTGCAATTATGGAGACGGAGGGGAGATATAAAAGATATAAACAGGTCATTACAGCCTATGCCGATTGTCGGATTTTGCGTAACTTTGTGGCCGTTTTCAGATGTATAATCTCTCATTTAAATATATTACAGACATGCACACCGACCTCAAAGCCATAGGCGTATATGACAAAGAGCTGGACCTGTTTGAAAGCCAGTATGTCACCCCCGAAGGCATATCCTACAACTCTTATATAATCTTTGACGAGAAGACAGCACTCATCGACACCGTCGATCAGCGCATGGCCGACGAGTGGCGCGACAATCTCCTCTCGTCGCTCCCCGAAGGCAAGACCATCGACTATCTCATAGTGCAGCACCTCGAGCCCGACCACTCATCACAGATCGAGTGGGTGATGGAGCGTTTCCCCGAGTGTCGCCTCGTATGCACGGCCGTAGCACACAAGATGCTCCCGCTCGTGGCCGACAACGCCCCGTTTGACCACCGCATCATGGAGGTAGCCGAAGGCGACACTCTGAGCCTCGGCTCTCACGAGCTTCACTTCATCACCGCCCCCATGGTCCACTGGCCCGAGGTGATGATGGTCTATGACTCCACAGCCAGGACACTCTTCTCGGCCGACGGTTTCGGTCGCTTCGGTGCGCCCGACCCCTCGCAGCCCTGGGCATGCGAGGCACGCCGTTATTATTTCAACATCGTGGGCAAATACGGACTCCCCGTGCAGACCGTACTCAAGAAGCTCGCCGGCAAGCAGATCGACGTCATCGCACCCCTCCACGGCCCCATACTCGAGGGCGATCTCACCGACTATCTGCGCCTCTACCGCACCTGGGCAGCCTATGAGGTGGAGACCGAGGGTGTGCTCGTGGCCTATGCATCCATCCACGGCATGACAGCCAAGGCGGCCAAGGAGCTGGCCGAGATACTCCGTAAAAAGGGCGCACCCAAAGTTTCGGTCACCGACCTGTCGCGCGACGACATGGCCGAGGCCGTCGAGGACGCCTTCCGCATGAGCCATCTCGTAGTCCTCTCCCCCACCTACGACTCCGACATCTTCCCGCCGATGCACGACTTCATCCACCATCTTGCCATCAAAGGCTTCCGCAACCGCCGCGTCGCCATTGTCGAGAACGGTCTCTGGGCACCGGCCGCCGGACGCAAGATGCGCGGCATGTTTGAACAGATGAAAGACATATCCATCGTGGAGCCCATCGTGACCCTCCACGGACGCCTCACTCCCGCCGACATCGACCACCTCTCCACCCTCGCCGACAACCTTCTGAATTAAAGGAGATACAAAAGTTTCAAAAGGACATAAGAAACATAAGTTTTAAATAATTTAAGACAGGAGCGTGATTAAGACAGGAGTACAGGAGTAATTATTTTTTTATTCTTTGCCGCTTGTCTTTAACTTCACTCCAGTACTCCTGTCTTAAATTATTTAAAACTTATGTTTCTTATGTCCTTTTGAAACTTTTGTATCTCCCTGTATATTCCTAAACTTTTGTGTAGACCTTCTTTCCGGCCACGTATGTAGCGTGCACGAGGCGGTCGGGTGCGAGAGTCTGGAGTATGAACAGGCGGTCAAACACGCTCTCCACCTCCCTCATTCTCCACTCTATAAACTCGTCGGGCTTCATGTCGAGCACCACAATATCGGCCTCCATTCCCGCGCGCAGGGCCCCCACCCTGTCATCGAGATGCAGAGCACTGGCACCGCCGAGAGTAGCCATATAATAACTGCGCATGGCGTCGAGCGCGTGGCCGCGCAGCATGCCCACCTTATAGGCCTCGCCGAGCTGACGCACGAGCGAAAAACTCGTGCCGCCCCCTATGTCCGACCCTATGCCTACCCTGCACGGACGCCCGGCTTCCTTGGCCTCCCAGTAGCGAAACTCGCCGTCACCGAGAAACAGGTTGGACGACGGACAATGGACCACGCCACACTCCGCCTCATAGAGCCTCTGCCACTCGCGCGGCTCCACTATACAGCAATGAGCCATCACCGACCGCGGCCCGACAAGTCCATAGCGGTCATACACGTCGGTGTAGTCGCGAGCCTCGGGAAAGAGCGACTTCACCCACTCTATCTCACCCTCGGCCTCGTCGAGATGAGTGTGCATATACACCCCACGGTCGAGATATTTCTGATAAAGCCTGCCGGCCAGACTTAACTGTTCGGGAGTGCTCGTAGGCGCAAACCGCGGTATCACGGCATAAAGCTGACGGCCACGCCCGTGCCACTTCAGGAGCAGACGTTCCGACACGTCCACCAACTCCCCGGCATCACGGTCACGCAGATTGTCGGGCAGATTGCGGTCCTGAAGCACCTTGCCGGCTATGGTGCGCGCATTGTAACGCTCCGACTCCTCAAACAGCGCGTCGACCGACTCCTCAAACGTCGTGGCAAACACGTTGGCCGTCGTGGTGCCATGGCTCAGCGTCTGACGGAAAAACATCCGCGCTACTTCGCGCGCATAATCCTTGTCGCGATAGCGGGCCTCGACGGGAAACACATATTGGTTAAGCCACTTGAGCAGCGTATCGCCATACGACCCCACCATGGGCGACTGCACATAATGCACATGACAGTCCACAAACCCCGGCATGATCAGCGAGTCGCTCCACACATCTATATCGGTCAGTTCCGGCCATGCGGCAGCCGTGGCGGCATAATCGCCGACAGCCACAATCAGCCCGTCACACATCACCACGAGCCCGTCCTCATAATGGTCATAACACTCCGCGGCCCCGCATACAAACGGGTCGGCCTTAAACGTAAGCACCTCACCGCGAATCCCTTTGAGCTTTCCTTTCATACTTCTGTAAAATGCCTTTTTAATATACTTAACCCCCGGCCCGATACAAAAGTTTCGGGGGATACAAAAGTTTCAAAAGGACATAAGAAACATAAGTTTTTTAATTTAAACAGGAGTACAGGAGTAATTATTTTTTTATTTTTAGCCATTTGTCTTTAACTTCACTACTGTCTTAAAATTAAAAAACTTATGTTTCTTATGTCCTTTTGAAACTTTTGTATCTCCCCTTATGAAACTTTTGTATCCCCCCGAAAATACTCTCTGACAGCCCGGGCGAAATGCTCTTTCTCGAGAGCATGCACCTTGGCCTCGACAGTCTCGGGCGAGTCTGACGGCAAGACCTCAACGCGGGCCTGATGCAACACACGGCCCTCGTCACACCGGTCAGTGACCAGATGGACGGTAATACCCGTCTCACGTTCGCCGGCAGCCACCACAGCCTCATGTACATGCCGCCCATACATACCCTTGCCGCCATATTTGGGCAACAGCGACGGATGTATGTTTATCACCCTGTCGGGGTAACGACCGAGCAGAAAGTCCGGCACCATCAGCAGAAAACCCGCCAACACTATCCCGTCCACGCCATACTCATCCATCACCGGGAGCATACACTCCGGGTCGCGTATCTCGGCGGCAGGCATCACCCTCACAGGCACCCCGAGTCGTCCGGCACGCTCTATAACGCCCGCTCCGGCCTTATTACACACTATCACAGCCACTTCCATGCCACAATCGTTGTCACGGAAATAACGCACCAGATTTTCGGCATTAGACCCGTTGCCCGAAGCAAACACGGCCAGTCTCTTTACACACTTTTCCATGCCGTGAAGATACAAAAAAATCAGATACAAAAGTCTCAGGAGATACAAAAGATTCAAAAGGACATAAGAAACATAAGTTTTTTTAATCTAAGACAGGAGTAATTATTTTTTGTACTCCTGTCTTTATTACCCCTGTACTCCTGTCTTAAAATTAAAACTTTTGTTTCTTATGTCCTTATGAAACTTTTGTATCTCATAGAGATTTCGTAAATTTGTGACAGGTAAGATTAATCACATGGACCACTATATAGTATCGGCGCGAAAATATCGCCCATCGACATTTGACAGCGTAGTAGGCCAGAAAGCCCTCACCGCAACGCTCAAAAATGCCATCTCCTCGGGTCGACTGGCCCACAGCTACCTGTTCTGCGGCTCGCGCGGAGTAGGCAAGACCTCGTGTGCGCGCATCTTTGCCAAGACCATCAACTGTCTCTCGCCCACCCCGGCCGGCGAAGCGTGTAACCAATGCGACTCATGCCGCGCCTTCAACGAAGGCAACTCGCTAAATATCATAGAGCTCGACGCCGCATCCAACAACAGCGTCGACGACATACGCCAGCTCGTCGAGCAGGTGCAGGTGCCACCCGGACAGGGAAAATACAGAGTATTTATCGTCGATGAGGTCCACATGCTGTCGTCGGCCGCATTCAACGCCTTTCTCAAGACCCTCGAAGAGCCCCCGAGCTATGTGATATTTATCCTCGCCACCACCGAGAAACACAAGATAATCCCCACCATACTCTCACGCTGTCAGATCTACGACTTCAACCGCATCACCGTACGCGACATCGTTGACCACCTCGCCTACGTGGCCGCAAGCGAAGGCATGACAGCCGAGCCCGCGGCTCTCAGCGTCATCGCACGCAAAGCCGACGGAGCCATGCGCGACGCCCTGTCGATATTTGACCAGGTAGCGGCATCCTCGCGTGGCAACATCACATATGCAGGCACAATCGAAAACCTCAACGTGCTCGACTCCAACTATTACAACCGCCTGCTCGACTGCTTCCTCCAGAATAAGACACTCGAGACATGGCTCATATACAAGGAGATTCGCGACAAGGGATTTGACTCACACTTCTTCATCAACGGCCTGGCCGACTACATGCGCGACCTCATGGTGGCGCGCGACCCCTCGACCATAGTCCTGCTCGAAGCCGACGATGACGTAAGAAATGCCATGGCACAGCGGGCCGCCAAATGCCACCCCGAGTTTATCTACCGGGCCATGAACCTATGCAACGAGGCCGACCTCAACTACCGCACAGCCTCCAACAAGCAATTTCTCGTCGAGCTGACCCTCGCCAAGATATGCCAACTATTAAGCCCTTCTCCGGTCAATAGCGGCGAAGGAGAGGGGCAATTACAAAAAATCGCCGCCAACGGAGCCGCCAACGCCACCCCGGCCCGTCCCCAGCAGCCTCAGCAGCAACCTCAGCAGCAGCAACAACCCCGGCAGCCCCAACAACAACCCCAGCCGCAGGCCGCCCGCCCATTAGCCCCATCCGCCCCATTAGGCCCATCCCGCCCATCGGCGGCCCCCTCGGCAGCCCCCTCGGCAACCCCCTCCCGCCCCACCGTAAAGCTCGGCACCGGCAAGACCTTCTCCATCACCGGGCGCAACGCCGCCAACGGAGCCGCCAACGCCACCCCGGGACAAGGCACATCCGCGACACAGCTACGCGACGCAAAATACACCGTCGAACAGCTCAACGCCGGATGGCAAGCCTTCATGAAAGCCAACCCCACCTATCACATACTGGTCAACACCATGCGCGCCTCCTATCCCGCGCTCGTCGAGGGCCACACCTATCGGGTGATGGTCGAGAACGAAAAGCAACGTGAAGAGCTCGAGACCCACATGCAGCCTCTACTCGCCACACTGCGCGACGCCACGGCCAACGACCACATAAGCATCATCATAGAGCTCAACCAAGGCGAAGCATCGCCCCACACATGGAACGAGCGCGAAGTGCTTCAGCACATGGTGGAGAAAAATCCCGAGATGCGCGACTTCATCGAATCGCTACAGCTCTCCATAGGCTGACCCCCTCTAAGGCTTGCTTATATATCGCTCGTAATAGGTCATGATAAGCGACGTGAACGGCAGAGCGATAATCATGCCGATAATACCGAGCATATAGCCCCACACCGACAGCGACAGCAATATCACCGCCGGATTCAGACCCATCTCACGCCCCATCACATGGGGCGTGATCACATAGTCACACACGCTCTGGCTCACTACATACACCAGACAACACTTGCCAAACTCGGGCAGAAACTCCACCGTCCCGCCAAGCGAGAATATGAAACACACCGCAGCCACAGGCACCAGCGTGACATACTGAAAATAAGGTATCATATACAGCACACCCACAAGCAACCCCAACGGAATAGCCAGCGGAATGCCGACTATAGAGAACCCCGCACAGTAAAACACCGCCGCACACAGGGCCACGACACCCTGCCCGCGGAAATAACGGTTCATACTCGACTCGACATCCCTCACCACACTCATCACCTGACTGCGGTAACGCCCGGGGATTATCAGCTTGAACCCCCTCGTGATCTGATGATAGTCTATGAGTATGAAGAGTATATACACGAGCGTCAGCAGCCACTCGAGCGTATGGAGCACTATACCGACCGACTCGGCCACCAGCGACGACCCGCGCCTTATCAGTGTGTCCATGTGCTGGAGGCTGAACAGCTCCTCAAAATTGTCGGGCTCGAAATAGCGGCTCAGAATATCAGTCATTCTCCTGTATGACTCCGGCATAGGCTTACGGCCCGACGATAAATCCTTCACTATGTCGGCCATCATATTGACCTCGCTCACCACCGAAGGCAGAAACATGTATATGACTCCGCCTATCACCACCGTCACCTCGAGCAGTGTCACTATCACCGCCACGATGCGCCCGTCGAGACGTATCCAGCGGCGGTTGAGCTCAACAAGCGGCTGAAGCATATAAGCGATGAAGCATCCCACGAAAAAAGGCAGCAGCACCTCGCTCAGATAGCCCAGAAGCCAAATGATGCCCGCAGTGAGCACCAGCCCTATGATCAGCCGCATTATACGGTCGGAAGTCCAATAAGTTACGGAAGGCATCGACATGACGATTGTGTTTTTGAAACGCGTTTATATCACCATAACACATCCCCGCGCGTTACTGTTTACGCCACACCGGCCTCACAATCACGTCCGCCCCTGAAAAACTTTTGTATCTTCTGAAACTTTTTTAACCTTTTGTATCCCCTGTTAAATATTATCTGATTTTTTTGACTAATTTTGTACCTTGAATAAGAAGTGATTTTGCCCAGATGAGATTTGACGAATTGGAGCTGAGCGACGATGTGCTCGACGCACTCGACGCCATGCGGTTTGGGGAGTGTACCCCCATACAGGAACAGGCCATACCTGTGATATTTCAGAAACGCGACCTGATAGCCGTGGCCCAGACAGGCACCGGAAAGACTGCTGCCTATCTTCTGCCCGTTATCGACATGCTTGCCGACGAGCCCGAGCCGGCCGACTCGGTGAGCTGCATAGTCATGGCCCCGACACGCGAGCTCGCACAACAGATTGACCGCCAGCTCGAAGGATTCTCCTACTATCTCCCCATCTCGAGTGTGGCCATCTATGGCGGCACCGACGGCAAAGAATTTGCACGACAGCAGAACGGCCTCAAGCGCGGAGCCGACGTAGTGATAGCCACTCCCGGCCGCCTCATAGCCCACCTCCAGCTCGGAGGCATCGACCTGAGCCGCGTGCAATACTTCATACTCGACGAGGCCGACCGAATGCTCGACATGGGATTTTTTGACGACATCATGCAGATAGTCAAGCATCTGCCTCAGGAGCGTCAGACCCTCATGTTCTCGGCTACAATGCCCCCGAAGATTCAGCAGCTCGCCAAAGCAATACTCAACGACCCGGCCGAAGTCAAGATAGCCGTGTCGCGACCCACCGAGAAAATCGACCAGAGCGCGTGTGTAGTCTATGAAAACCAGAAGACTCCCGTGTTGCGTCACCTCTTCAAGACCATAAGCCACAAGCGCGTCATCGTCTTCGCCTCGTCCAAACTCAAGGTCAAAGACCTCGCCAAATCGCTGCGCAAAGACGGCTGGCGTGTCGGTGAGATGCACAGCGATCTCGACCAGGAAAGCCGCGACGAAGTGATGAGAGGTTTCCGCTCGGCCAACCTCGACATACTCGTGGCCACCGACATACTCTCGCGAGGCATCGACATCGATGACATCTCGCTTGTGGTCAACTATGACGTGCCCCACGAAGCCGAGGACTACGTGCACCGCATCGGCCGCACGGCCCGCGCAGGTGCCGGCGGCTCGGCCGTGACCCTCGTCAGCACTGCCGAGCAGCGAGCTTTCGGACTCCTCGAAAAATTTCTCGGCTACGAAGTGGCCAAGCGCGAGCTCCCGGCATCCATCGGCGAGACTCCGGCCTACACCCCCTCACGACGCTCCCAGGGCTCGGGAAGCCGCCGGCCTGCCGACCGTCGCGGCTCAGGCCGCAACTCCAAGCCGGCCCGACAGACTCCGCGCGACAAGCAGCCCAAGAGCTCGACACCGCGTCAGCAGGCTCCCGCTCCCAACCCCTCACAGACCTCCGAAACAGCCAAAACACCCAAAGCATCCAAAAACAAACGACGCTACTATCACAACAAACGCAAGGAATCATAGCCGCCTCATCTTCCCCCTCCCGCCCCACCCTTCACGACTCCATTTCACACTGTTAACATCCACTCCACCAACATAGATATATGATGAATCCACTGTCGTCAATTCTTACCGTCGCTGCCCTGGTCATGGCACCGGTAGCCTCGGCTCAGGTCACAACCCTGCTGCCCAAGCACACACGCTCTGTCATATACAACTACACACCCGCCGAGACCCCCGACTCCACAACCGTCGCCGCGCTCGACGCCGACGGCGAGCCCGAACTCAACATGATGTTCTTTGACGGCGAAGAGATGGTCATGGACAACGACAGCCTCTATATGGAGTATGACTCCTTCAACCCCTACCCCATCCCCTCGACATACTTCAAGCCGACAGTCTTTGACAAGCTCCACATACTCAAGTCGTTCGGCATCGAGGACAACACCGTCCTCTCGCCCGGCATAGACCCGCTCGTCACCGAGTGGATCACCCGTTCCGAAGCCCACGCCCGACTCATGGAGCGTGTGCGACAGCGTTACATCGTCGACTACCCCTACCTAATACAGTATGACGAGGCCCACCTGCCCGAGCCTCCAAAAAAATACACCGCGACAGTCGACCCCTCCACCGCACGCATACTCATACGCGAAGTGGTGCCCACCAAGGAAATGCCAAAGACCGAACTCGGAGCTAAATTCGGCAAAAAACACTGGCTCAAGACTTTCAACGCCAATCTGCAATTCTCCCAGGCCTACGTCTCACCCAACTGGTATCAGGGCGGCAACAACAACCTCAACGCCATCCTCAACCTCTACTACAACGTCAAGCTCAACACAGCATTCCACCCCAAATGGCTGTTTGAAAACACTTTCCAGTACAAGCTCGGCATGAACAACGCCCCCGACGACGAGCTCCACGACTACAACATCTCGGAAGACATCTTCCAGTGGAACATGACCGTCGGCTACAAGTCGACCAAACGCTGGTATTACTCGATGAGCACCCAGTTCAAGACCCAGCTCCTCAACAATTACAAGCCCAACACCACCACACTCAAGGCCGCATTCATGTCGCCCGGCGAGCTCAACGTCGGTGTCGGTATGACCTACAACTACACCAACCCCAAGAAGACCGTCACCTTCGACGCCTCCATCTCGCCCCTCTCCTACAACATGAAGACATGCTTCCGCAAACGCATGAACGAGACCTCCTACGGCATCGAGGAAGGACGCAAAAGCGTGAGCGAATACGGTTCGAGTGCCGAAGGAAAGCTCCAGTGGACCATCTGCGACAACATCTCGCTCCGCTCGCGCCTCTTCGTCTTCTCCGACTACGACTACATCCAGAGCGACTGGGAAAACACCCTCATGTTTACCATCAACCGCTTCCTCACCACCCAGATCTACGTCCACATGCGCTACGACTCCACCTCGCCCGTCATCGAGGACACCGACTGGCACAAATTCATGCTCAAGGAGATACTCTCCTTCGGCTTCACCTACAAGTTCAACACCTGATAACACACCCCACATCCCCTCTTCCCATGCCCTCTCCCCTGCCCACAAGCCACACATCAGGCCATAGCTCCTGCCACAGATTCAGGACATATGCCGCATCTGTGGCTTTCCTTATAGCCTCCCTCCAGCTTATGGCCCGCGGCGTGCTCGACACCCTGCCCGACGAAGACTGCCTGCCGGGCTACGAATCAATAGCCAAAGTCACCTCGCGCATGGCCGCCTCACCGCTCCACGACATCGAAGGAATATGGGAAATGGCCGGAGAAGGCTCTCTCATGGCCATAGAACGCGACCCCGCCACCGACGGAGCCTCGGCCCTCTACCGCATGATAGTCATCAACAGTGCCTCTATATCCACACGCCAGGGCACCGTAATAGGCTACCTCACCCCCACCTCCCGACGAGGCAGCTATGACGCACGCATCTACACAGCCCTGTCCGACGACCACCGACGGCTCATACGCCCCTCGCGCAACGTCATCTCTCTCTCCGACGACGGCTCGCGCATAACCTTTAAACCATACGGCCGCACTCTGCGTTTCAACTGGTGGAGACTCCTCCTCCCCTACATGTATCGCAGCGTCATCACCCCCATCGAACACCCCAGGGGCGACCTCGACGGCTGTGTGCGCGTCTACCCCGCCCCGGCCACACCGCTTAACCCACGTTATCTATGAAGCCGCCACGACACATCCCCCTACCCCTCACGGTCCTGCTCCTGACAGCCGTATCGTTGCTCTCACCCCCCGCCCCGCCTGTCCGCGCCGACAACACCCTGCGCGGCAAGCGGCTCACACTCTCATCCTCATCACGCGACGCCATCGCAGGCATAAAAATATCACCCGTCACGCCACCCGACACTTTACGCAACCCCTCGCGCGACTCCATACAAGCCTCAGGCTACGACAAACCGCTCCGCACCAACCGCGAGACACTCCTCATCACCAACGCCACCGCCCGACGTCTCAGCGGCCTCGCGCTCACCCTCACCTACACCGACCTTCAGGGCCGTCAGCTCCACCGGCGCACCGACACCCTCCACACCGACATACCGTCCGGTCACACACGCATGCTTCGGCTCGCCACATGGGACACCCAGCAATCCTACTACTACCATCGCAGCCGCTGTCCCCGCACAGCCAACGTCACCCCCTACGACGTCACCTGCCACATCGACTTCATACTCCTCCCCCCGACACCATAAAATAAATCACCCACCCCAACACCTACCCACCATCAGCCGCCCCCCACCCGCCCCCGCAGTCACAAAGCCCACAGCCCCATTCGGCCCATTAGCCCCATTCGGCCCATTAGCCCCATCCGGTCCATTAGCCCCTGCAGCCACAAAGCCCATCCGCCCCATTCGGCCCATTAGCCCCATTCGGCCCACAGCCCAAAGAGTCCCCCACCCGGCCGGCCACAAAAATTACCAATTACTCAACCGGCTTGCCGCTTGGCTCACCAAAAAAATTACTAATTACTAATTGCTAATTACTAATTAACACAAATGACCTCCCTGTTATCCCACTACCATCTTCTCGGCCTTGTACTCGGCCTCTGCACATTTCTCATCATAGGCATCTTCCACCCCATAACCATCAAATGTGAATACCACTTCGGCCACGGATGCCGGTGGTGGTTTCTACTGTTAGGCATAGCAGCTGTAGGCGGCTCCCTATGGGTAAGCGACCCCTTCTGGTCCTCCCTGTTAGGCGTCCTCGCCTTCAGCTCCTTCTGGACCATAGGAGAAATCAAAGAACAGCGTCAGCGAGTACTCCGCGGCTGGTTTCCCATGAACCCCCGCCGCCGCGCCGACTACCTCCCCGACCCCAAATCCCCCCAAGAAAACTAAAATCACATACACACCTCAGCATAATATCCCGACAAAGATTCATCTCCCTCAGCAAAACACCAAGACTGAGACCGCAATCCCATC
Source organism: Duncaniella muricolitica (assembly GCF_910574735.1). Lineage (NCBI taxonomy): Bacteria > Pseudomonadati > Bacteroidota > Bacteroidia > Bacteroidales > Muribaculaceae > Duncaniella > Duncaniella muricolitica. The sequence continues at coordinate 25,066 of NZ_CAJTCF010000063.1, forward strand.
GTCAACAAGATGCCCCGACAAGGATTGCATAATCCATTCTGCTCTCTCCCTGTCAACAGGATGTCCCGGCGGGACATCAGGAAATTAATAGCCGTATGCATCCGAGCCTGGAAGGCTCAGGATGCATACGGGAATAATGAATCAGAATTGAAGAGGGTGTTGCAGAACTCCTCTGATTAAAGCCTCTGAGAATTGAATATTTTAGAATAATCTGGATTTTTTCGAGATTAGTTCGTATATTCGATTCTCAGGGAGTTGAAAACCGGGCATACACTAAAAAACAGCGAAAATCGGTCTTTTCAGGCCGATTTTTGTATGTTTTTATGCAATTTCAGGATATTAAGAGCCATGAATACGAAGCCGAGATCCATTGTGACCTTGGCTTTTCCGAAGTGGCGG
>NZ_CAJTCF010000064.1:0-25409 GCF_910574735.1 Duncaniella muricolitica
TTTATGGATCTGCATTCAATCGTCGAGACAACCAAGAAGCACGGCAACTCGCCCTACAACGCAATCCTCGCCCTTTTCTAAACGGCGACTACATCGGCGCGTCCGCTGAATAGTTACAATGGAATATTCTAAAAAAGAAAGTGCAGACAGGTGGTTGACAAGCCGGATTCAGAGTTTGGCATACTTTGACAAAAGTGCTGTAATGTCTGCATACTGTTCCCTCTGAAGCTCCTTCAGGGAGCAGGGATAAAGTAGTCACAATCGGCGCAAAATATTGAAATGCAGTCAACTAATCCCTAAAAAGGGAGCAATTTCAGTATAAAATTCTTTGCTCCCTTTTTGCACACCGGATATTGCCGTATATTGCGCCGATTTGGGGTAGGAGGCAAAAAGCAAAACCTCCGAAAAACGTTGATTTTCAGAGGTTTTCTTCGATTTGATAAATCTTATCGTGATCCGCCTGGAGCTGCGGAATATCGTTGTAACTAAGTAGTATTCAGAATATTGTAATGCCTCGCTTTCCGTTGTTCACGAATTGCACACGGCATTATTTCAATGTTCTGCCCCATTATTTCCATTGGGATTACAAAGATACAAAATTATATTGTCTTATAAAAACGATCAGAAATAAATTTTTGATACGATTTCAGATATGACTCCCAATTTGTTTAACGATTTGTTTGTAATAAAGAGCAACCATATCTTTCTCATCGTCTCCAGCGTAGCTATTGTGTGCGATTAAGCATCGAACTTTGTAAAGCTCCTCAATTTTGGTTGATATCCACCCCTGACTTGGAAAGTAAGCTTTAAAATACTCCCAATTATTTTGAATTAATTTAGCTAAATCTATAAAATCCAAATAATATATGTCTTTATCACCACGAAGCGGTAACCACTTATTTTGACTCTCTTCTTTTTTTCGTGTGGCAATTCCTTTCGCAATGTCGTTTGGAACAGAAATCAAAGAAAAATAATTGTCGCCTAAAGCATTTGACAACACGGTATCAATAAAGTTTCGCAATGAGTTCTCAATGCAATATAATGTCACATATAATTCTGACATTTCCTTACCTTTCTGTTTAACATCATCAGAAAGAATGTCTAATTTACTATTGTTAGCTGTTGAAATAATATCGTTCAATATATCGTGCTGCCCAATACTCAGGGAAGGAGATATGTTAATCTTCATAACATCATATCCTGCGTTTGGAGGCATAACTGTTTGGCAGACCTTTTATAGTATGTTCTTAGCTTCAGGGAGCAACGAAGCGTTAGAGGCAAAGACATCTTTGGGAATATAGAAATTTACAGTTGTGTACATCGCATTCCATCTCTTTTGTGAGAATGTACTACTATCTGAAATTTCACAGTAGCCATCTCTAAGGAGATGATAATATCCGGTATCCCTATACTGAATATCATGAGCAAGTATTGACATTACGGCATCGAAGAAAACTTTATCTTCCGGTAATTCATATGTAAAGTCACTCATATTTATTTTTACTATTAAAACTTATTGGCGGTAATTGCTGAAATTAATTCATTTTTCCACTCGATTTTTTCTTCTTGCGAATTGGTGATAACAAGGAGGTTGTCGCAGTGGAGTTCTTCGGCGGCTTCGACGAGGGCGTCGAGTTCGCGTTTGCGGGTTTTCTCGGAGGTCATGTCGTAGCAGACTTGGATCAGTTGCTCGACCTTTGTGCCTTTGCGGGTAACGAAGTCTATCTCTTTATCGTTGCGTGTGCGGTAATAGAACAGTGTTTTACCAGGAATATAGCCACGGCGCAGCAATTCTACAAACACTTGATTCTCCAGCAGTCTGCCGAGGTTTTCACTGAGGTTGAAAGCCGTGCTTCGCACAAAGCCGTTGTCAACCACATACACTTTTTTAGGTGCTTTAGTCATCAATTTCAGTTTGTTGTTGAAGCGCGGCAAGTAGAAGAACAGATACGGTTCTGCCAGATAGTCACAAAATTTCTTTGTAGTTGCGACGCTTGACAACCCAAGCTCTCCGGCAAGGTCATTGGCAGATATAGGATTGCAGAAGTTGGAGAGCAGGTAGGTGGCAAGATTGTATAGGTCAGTTGTGTTCCTCACCTTATGGCGTTTGGCTACATCTTTCAGCAGGATGGAATCAAACAGCGTCGAAAGATAACTTTTGGTGATGCTACGTGCCGGTATTGTTTCCGGGTAACCGCCGTTGCGCATATAGTCATCAGCAAGCGTTATAGCCTGCGCAGCCTGTTCTTCCAGTTGCGGACTGATATTCTTCCAATTCATCGTTTCTTCAAGGCTGAACGGCAGCATCTCAATCTGGAGATAACGCCCTGTAAGGACGGTAGCCATTTCGCGACTCAACATATTGGCATTGCTGCCAGTGATTACGAGGTTCTTGCCTCGTCGGTAGAGTTTGCTGACCCACAGATCCCAGCCGGGAAGATTCTGGACTTCATCAAGCAGCATGAAGTCATAGCCGGGATAGACATCTTCAAGTGCTGACATCACCAAGTCTTCATCCCACTTTTCAAGCAACTGATTGTCGTCGAAATTGAGATAAGCGAAATTCCTACCTTGCAGCATAAGCAGGGCAAAAACCGATTTACCCACTCGGCGAGGCCCGGTTATAAGTTTGATAAGCGGATTTAGCAACAGTTCGTCGGCGTCATACCTTGTATGCCGTTGCTGATAAGGGCGCGACATCAGTTCGTCACGCTCTGCCTGCTGATTGAGTATCGTCGTTTTCATCGCAATCTGTTTTTAGACTGCAAATATAGCTAATTTTATTCAGTTATATCTCTGTATTGAATAAAATAGGCAATATTTTATTCAACAAGCTTCTGCCAATTGGCTATTTTAATATAACATCTTGTTGACTTCGATAGAAGCTCAATGCGTTTGAATCATCTCAGAGCATGGCTGCAATCTGTTTTTCCACAGCCGTGCGTATGAACGAGTTGATTGATACTCCAGCCTGTTTTGCGAGGTAAGCTACACGGGAGTGGATATCGGGGGTAAGACGCACGTTCAAAGAGCCGGAATAGCTTTTGTGAGGCTCTATTCCTTCTTCGGCGCAATATGCAAGGTAATCGTCAACCGCCTCATGAAAGGCGTTGGTGAGTTCCGCAACGCTCTCGCCCTCGAAATTTACAAGTCCGTCAATGCCTTCAATTTTACCGAAAAATACATTATCGGCTTCGCTGAATGCTACCGAGCCTATAAAATCCTTATATTTCAGTGTATTCATATCAATCCTTCATTGTTAAGATAATCATAAACCTGTTTCATCACATATCCCTTGATAATATTGCCGGGATGGGGTTTGTGAAGCATTATGGGCTTCAAACTTTCTTTTGTTCCCATTCATTTTATTTTGGCATAAATGTAACTATTTTTCAGTTGCAAAACAAGTCTATGATACGGAAAGTTCGCGGCATTGACGATGAAAGGTGTGATAAATAATTAATAGAGATAGGATACAACATGAATTGGATCAGATAAGGTAGAAAAATAGCGTGCTAATCACAGTTCATAAGTGAAGGCTCTGGTAAACCCGTGTAAGAGAACGTGATAGCACGCTATGCTTGCGCATAGCACAACTTCCACGCATTTGCTCTTACAAGTTCCAATGTACCAGATTTTCACTTAAACAAAATGCGGTGTTATGTTATGATGTATGTTATAAACGATTGGCTCTCCAATCGCTACTATTTCAAAATCACTGCAAAGTTAGTTAATTTTTATGAGCTGTCAAACCTCCGGCTCGCCCTTCTTGCCGATGCGGTGTTTCTTACGCTGTTCTATCAGAGCGCGTTCCGATATTCCCAACAGCTTTGCCGCGCCTGTCCAAGAACCACTGCGACGGTACGCCTCTATGATTTTTTCCTTGTCTTTTTGCGGCTTGCGCAGAATAAGGCTGTCATCTGCATCAGGCTCCGACTGGCTGAAATTGAGGTCTGTCGCCGATATTACATCTGTTTTTGAATGGAATGCGGCATAGAGGACGGTATCTTTCAGTTCCCTTACGTTGCCGGGCCACGGGTGTAATTTCAACGCTTTGACTGCCGAGGCATCGAGCTTTTTCCTGTGCTGTTCTCTGCTGTGGGCAAAATGTGTCAGGAAATAGTCTGACAACGGCACGATGTCTTCGGTCACCTCCCGTAATGGCGGTACTGTTACGTCAACCTGTCGTAGTGTGTAGAACAGATTTGGGCGGAACGTCTTTTCAGACACCATACGGCGCAGTTCGGGATCTGCGGTGCATATAACCCTCACATTCGGATGCTCGTTTTCAAGTATGTGCAGAAGCACCGATTGTTTCTCGAAGTTCAGCAACTGCACGTTCTTGATGATGATTGTACCGCCGTCAGCCTTCTTGAAGTACCCTTCCATCCGGTTTAGCACTTCGCTGCGCAGATTTGCAGGGTCGTGTTTGCCGACAAGTGCCGCACCGCCGGCTTCTATGACGGTGCATGGCTTTTGTGAACGTGAACTGAGCCTGTAAATCTCTTTTGCAATCTGCTCTTTTCCAGAACCGCATTCGCCGAAGATGACGGCATTGACATCCGTCGCGGCAATATTTCTTATTGCCCGCTCAATCCCGGCAAACGCCTCGCTTTGGCGAGGGATAAGCTTGTCAGGGAGCAACAGCGTTGTTCTGCCCGGTCTTGCATACCTGCCCACTGTTTCGACAAGCTGCTTGTCCATTGCCGGACGCTGAATAATGTTGACGGCACCTCCGTCTTTCATCACATCGGCAATATCCAATGGGTTGAGATTGTCCACTATGGCGACTACGGGAAATCCGTATCCCTCCGTCTTCTGCCAGTTGATTAACTCCTGTGCTGTGCCACGGACGAATGTCATCGCCGCAACGATAACTGCGCCCGGTGGCAGTTTCGCCATCTCGTCCTTTGCTGCCTCCATAGTCTCGACTGCAATCGGCTCATAGCCGGACTTGACAAGCAAGCCCGCCATGAGCCGACGGTCAGATTCGGAGGCATCTACAATTAACACCTTGTTCATATAATATTGATTAATATTGGGGTATGTTCATTGGGATACATTTTTATTGTCATTTTCAATTTCAAGTTATATCATCTGCCGCCTCCGAGAGCGTGATAAAGGGTGATGATTCCGGCAATTTCATCGTATCGGCATTGCACCTCTGTCTGTCGGGCGGCGAGTAATGCCTGTTGCGCCGTCAGGACTTCGAGGTAGTTTGTCGGGGAATGACGCATCAGCAGTTCGGTTTTGTCCACAGCATCGGTCAGCAATCCAATCTGTTCCTTTATCAGCACGCTCCGTTCTCTTGCCGCAGAGATGTCGCTCAGAGCGTTGTTCACCTCGTTTCCGGCATTGATAAGCGACTGGTTGAACTGCAATAACGCTATCTCGCGCTCAGCATCGGCTATTTTGTAATTCGCCCGAAGTTGCCCACGGTTGAATATCGGCTGCACAAGCTGTCCGACCGCGTTGAGAAGCCATTGTCCGGGATTGATAACGACACCGCCGTTATTGGTGAATCCGATTGTTCCGCCAAGTGTAAGCGAAGGGTAAAACGATGCCCTTGCCACCCCGACACCATAGTGCGTCCTCGCCACTTCCATTTCAGCGGCCCTTACATCGGGACGGTTGGAAAGTAGTTGGACAGGGAGTCCGACCGAAAGATTATCAGTGAAAAAGATCTCATCCATACTGCCGCGTCGGATTTCGCCGGGAGCCTGTGCAATCAGCGACGACAGAGAGTTTTCAACTTCCTTCCGGCTCTTCTCCATCGCCACTATATCAGCCTGCAAGCCCGCCCGGTTGGCTTTGGTCTGAAGTATGCCAGCCTCATTCGCCATGCCTGCGGTTTTCAGCAGTTCCATAACACGGATTGTCTCATCCCAGTTGGCGAGCGTCGATTTTGCTATCTCCACCTGACGGTCAAGCATCAGCAGAGAGTAATAGGATGTGGCTACAGTGGCTATGAGCTGTGTCCTTACAGCCTGTGCCTGTTCCGATGCCGACACCGCAGCAGCCGCAGCCTCGCGTTTGGCGGCTGTCAGTTTGCCGAATATGTCAATCTCCCACGACGCGTTGACACCGATATTATATGTCTTTGTTGTCAGTCCGTCATATCGGGAGACATTGCCGTCCGCGCCAAAATTCAGCGACGGGAAATATGCCAGTTTAGCCGCACCAAGAGAGGCAAGAGCCTGACGGGTGCGCAATCCGGCTACATTATAATCGGTATTGCGAACAAGAGCTGTGCCGATAAGCGACTGAAGACAGGGGTCGTTGAACAGCGTTTTCCAGTCCATTGACGCTATGGATGCCGTATCGGTCTGAGTAATCTCTACACCGTACAGGTTGTCGGGTACAGATGATACCGGCCGGTATTTGCGGTAGGCCCCGCAGGAGGTGAGCAGACCTCCTGCGATAGCCATACATATTAACATTCTATTTTTCATCTTCTTTATTCTGATTTTTGAGATTGGCAACCCTTTCAAGCTCCGCGCTCAGTGCCCAGTCAGGGTTCTTAGGTTCGACAGGGCTGAAACGTTCCTGAATCTTCTGGAACACCATCCACAGTGCCGGCACGAGGAAAAGCAGTGTCAGTGTGCCTACAACCATACCGCCGACAGCACCGGTTCCGAGAGTAGAGTTGCCGTTTGCGCCCACGCCCGATGCGAACATAAGCGGAAGCATACCGAATATCATTGTCAGTGCCGTCATCAGAATCGGGCGCAGACGCGCCTTTGCGGCACCGACAGCCGCCTGTTTAAGCGTCATGCCGCTCTTGCGACGCTCTCCGGCATACTCCGTGATGAGGATTGCGGTCTTTGCAAGAAGACCGATCAGCATGATAAGTCCTGTCTGGAGATAAATGTTGTTCTCAAGCCCGAACAGTTTTGCGAACAGGAAGCTGCCCATAAGTCCGCAGGGTATCGAGATTATGACCACCAGCGGCAGGAGCAGACTCTCGTAAAGTCCGGCGAGAATAAGGAACACCAGCGTCGCGCAGATCGCGAATATTATTATTGCATTGTTCCCTGTGGCAGACTCCTCGCGGCTTATGCCTCCGAGTTCGTAACCGTAGTTTCTCGGCAACACTTTTTCGGCGGTCTCTGCTACAGCACGCAGCGCGTCGCCGGAGCTGTATCCGGCGGCAGGGGTACCGTTGACCGCAATCGAGTTGTAGAGGTTGAAGCGCGAAATCGACTGAGGCCCGTAGGTTTTGGTGAGGGTGACAAACTGCGAAAGCGGAGCCATCTCGCCGTTGCCGGTGCGAACATAGAAATGCTTTGCCGACTCCGGGGTGACACGGGTTGCCGGGTCAGCCTGCAACATTACGCGATACAGCTTGTTGAAGCGGTTGAAATTGGACGCATAGTTGCCTCCGAAATATCCCGCCATTGTTGACAACACCTGAGCCGGGGTTATGCCGACGCGCTCACATTGCGCGGCATCGATGTCAACCCAGTACTGCGGATACAGAGTATTAAAAGCCGAATATGCCATCTCTATTTCAGGACGGTTGTTCAATTCCGCAACAAATTCATCTGCCACATCCTTGAACTTATTCAGGTCACCTCCGACTTTATCCTGAAGATAGAGATCAAATCCGTTTGTCATGCCGTAGCCGGGTATCATCGGGGGAGTTGCCACAAAAAATTCCGCATCCGGAATTGAGTCGGCAAGCGCATATATCTGTTCAACAATAGCCCCCGCGCTTTCGGACGGGTCCTTACGTTCATCCCAGTGTTTCAGCGACAGGAAGAATAAACCCGAAGTCGGGCCTGAGCCTGAAAAAGAGAAGCCACCCACACCGCCGCGGTGGTCTATGCCGGGAATCTCCGACAGCTTACTGTCAAAGTCACGGATTGTCTGCAATGTCTTTTTAGATGATGTGCCGGTCTTTGTGTTCAGCGACACCATTACAGTGCCGGTGTCCTCATCGGGAACAAAACCTGAAGGAGTTATCCGCATCAGCCATACAAGCAGACCTATGCCGACGGCAAGCACTGCGAAAGCTACGGCAGGGCGACGTACGAAAAACAGTACTCCGTTTTTATATCTTTCGACAATGGCGGCGAACGCTGCATTGTATGCCTTGCGCACTTTTGCCGAAAATCCTTTATCTCCATCGGCAGGGCGCATCATAAGGGCGCACAAAGCCGGCGACAGTGTGAGTGCGTTTACGGCGGAGAGTCCTACCGCGACAGCCATAGTTATACCGAACTGTTTGTAGAAAGTGCCCGATGTGCCGCCCATCATGGATGTAGGAATGAACACTGCCATGAATATTATTGTCGAGACAACGATTGCAGATGTTATGCCTCCCATCGCGTCATTTGTAGCCATATACGATGATTTGTAGCCTGAGTCGAATTTTGACTGTACTGCCTCCACCACAATTATGGCGTTATCGACCACTGTGCCTATGGCGAGCACAAGAGCAAACAGAGTCAGAAGATTGATGGAGAATCCGGCGACAGCCATAAATCCGAATGTACCGATGACAGACACAAATATGGCGAGAGTCGGTATCAGTGTCGCCTTAAAATCCTGAAGGAAGAAGTACACGACGAACACCACCAGCAATATGGATATTGCCAGCGCCCATACCACTTCGTATATCGAGGCATAGAGGAAGCGGTTTGAATCGCTCATGGTCACGAACTCAAGCCCTGCCGGGAGTTCTGCGGCGCAGTCTTCAAGCACCTTGTCGATTTCGTTGATGACAGCCGAGGCATTGGAGCCGGCAGTCTGATAAATAGTCATCAATGCTCCCGGCTTACCGTTGAGCATTGTCTCGAAGTTGTAATCCTCGTCGCCAAGCTCAATGTCGGCAATCTCTTTCAGCCGGAGGATATCGCCGTTCGGAAGTGATTTCACAACAATATCACCGAACTGTTCGGCTGTCGTGAACCGGCCTCGGTATTTCATGGTGTACACATTGGCGTTGTCGTGGTTCTCTCCAAATGAGCCCGTCGCCGCCTCGATGTTCTGCCCGGCAAGGAGGGTGGCTATATCATCAGGTATAAGTTTGAACTGAGCCATTCTGTCGGGTTTGAGCCAAAGGCGCATACTGTATTGCGAACCGAAAAGCTGCACCTTGCCCACACCCTGTACTCGTTTGATGCGCGGCTCGACATTGATCTTGATATAGTTGTTGAGGAACTGCTTGGAATAGCGGCCTTCGGGGTCATACAATGCAAAGGTCTTGAGTTCGGCGTTCTGTTGTTTCTCGGTTGTTATACCTACTTGCACTACCTCTGATGGAAGCAGACTCTGCGCCGTAGCCACACGGTTCTGTACGTTCACCGCTGCCATGTCGGGGTCTGTTCCCTGCTTGAAATATATCATGAGCGACGCGTTTCCATCGTTTGACGCTTCAGATGTCATGTATGTCATGCCCTCCACACCGTTGATGGCTTCTTCCAGCGGAATGACAACGCTTTTCTGCACAGTCTCGGCGTTGGCTCCGGGATAGGTTGTCCACACGTTTACCGTTGGAGGAGCGATGTCCGGATATTGTTCCACCGGCAATGTGGCAAGCCCCACAAAGCCGAGAAGCACGATTGTGACCGAAATGACTATTGAAAGTACAGGACGGTCGATAAAGAATTTCAGATTCATCTCTTATCCTCCCTTGTCTTTAATGCCTGACCGTCGCGCAATGAGCCGACACCTTCTGTCACAATCACATCTCCGTTCTCCAGACCGGAAAGCACTATGTACTCATTGCCGTCGTTGAACGCTGCTACCTTTATTTCAACCGACTCTGCCGTGTTGTCTTTCACCCGGTAGGCATATACCTTGTCCTGCACCTCGTATGTGGCGTTCTTGGGAATAACGATGACATTCCGTTCGCTGTGTGGCATCACTACATTGCCGACACTACCGCTCAGAAGCTGCCTGTCAGGATTATGAAACACCGTTTTCACCTATACCGCCCCAGTCTGTGGATTCACCACTCCGCTCAGTGTCTCAATCTGTCCCCGGTGCGGGTATTCGCTTCCATCGCTGAGGGTGAGGGACACCGGAGGAAATGAGGCAAGCACCTTGTCGCGGGAACCGTGCCTGCGCATCATTCCCTGCAATTCTTTTTCAGAGACGGAGAAATACACCCACATCTCGGCATTGTCGCTAACCGATGTGAGCGGCTGTGTCATCTGGGGCGACACGAGGGTGCCGACACGGTAAGGAAGGGTGCCGACCACACCCTTTACCGGGCTCCGCACTTCGGTATATGACAGATTGTTGCCGGCATCGACCAGCGAGGCTTTCGCCTGTTCGAGCGTAGCCTCGGCGGTGGCGAGAGCGTTCTGCGCCGTCTGCAACTCATATTCAGAAATCACCTTGCCTTCAAACAGAGCCTTTTTGCTGTCTCTTTCAAGTCGCGCCGTGGCAACCTGACTTTCGGCGGCATGGACGTTAGCAGTCGCCATTCGCACAGCAGCCTGATAGGGCACCTGATCAATCACGAAAAGAAGCTGCCCGGCATTCACTTCCTGTCCTTCCCTGACGCATATACGCGTAATCTTACCCGAAATCTGCGGATAGATCTCCACATCCTGCCGCCCTTCTATTGTGGCGGAATAGCTTTCATTGATTGTGACGGAATCAGTATAGGAAACCGTCATTACAGGCAGTTCACGCGTTTCCTCCTGCACTGTCTGTTGTTTGCATCCGACAGCCGCAAATATAGAGCCGACGGCGAGCAGTGGACAAAGCCTTTTTGTCCACGTGTGATTTGATGAATTCATTTTATCAGTTAGTTCAATATGTTCTTTTCAGGGTGCAAAAATACTTCGACACCTCAGCAACGGAAAGAACTTTCTGAATGAACCGTGCAAATTGGGGGTTGAACTGTACATATTCGGAGTTGAACTGTACATAGCTCTTTTCGAAGGATTATAATATACCGGTATCCACTCATGTACAGTTCAACCTCTGTTTTGGCGGGTTTAATACTTATTTTGGCGGGTTCGCTCCGTTTTGTCTATGACAACGACCATTTATGATGTAACTTTGCAAAACGAAAAACTGATATCCTGCATTGAGATGATGACTGAAACCACAAAAATACTAAACTGGAAAAACGGTATGATCCTGTCTGCCGTCTCCTACGTCATGTATATGCTCATGTGGATGTTTCTTGACGCCAATACATTCAGTCAGATATGCACGATGATGGCAAGCGATTTCCTGTTTGATATATTGTTGTGTTTCGTGTTCACCTATACATCGTTGGGATTCTGCTACCTGCTGTTCCGTTATTCTCCATTCAAAGTCTCATACCATTGGATGATTATACTTGCCGGATGTATCCTGCTGTTCAACAATCTTGTCGCATTCGGTATGGTGAAGCTGTTTGCCTGTATATGGGGCGGAAGCGGGAACACATTGATTGACGAACTGATTAATATGAAAGGCTGCTACACATTCGCGATGATATCCACTTTCATATCAAGCGTATATGCCAATGCCTTCTATATGAGGTCAATCATAGAGGCACGTAATGAAAAACAGGCTCTTGAACTGGCTTTGATGAAAGAGAAGGAGATTGCATTGCAGTCTCAGCTTAATTCTTTGAAAATGCAGATAAACCCGCATTTCCTTTTCAATAATTTCAGCACTTTGTATGAACTTATCGAAAGCAAGGCCGACAACGCCTGCGATTTCCTGTCGCATCTGTCAAAGGTTTACAGGCATATTGTCAGAAATCTCAACGTCAATCTGATTGATATCAGGGATGAATTGAAGTTTCTTGATTCCTACATCTATCTCATGAAACTGCGGCATGGCGACGGTATTGCAATAAGCATCGACCCGGATCTCAGGAAATCAAACGGTAAAATTCCTCCGGCATCATTGCAACTGCTGGTCGAGAATGCGATAAAACATAATGCCATTTCGCCACAAAAACCGTTGCTGATAAGCATAGTGCTTGACGACGACCGTATGGTGATAAGAAATATCAAGCATCCGCTGGTGTCCCCGCCTGTGGAATCGACAGGTATAGGTCAGACCAATATCATAAACCGCTATGCCTTGCTGAGTGATAAGAAAATACAGATTGAGGACGCCGAACATTATTACTCGGTAAGTCTGCCATTGTTATAAACACAAAACAGATATGAACATTCTTGTCATAGAAGACGAAAAACATAATGCCGACAGACTGATAAGGCTGCTTGAAGACACTGTTGAAGATGCGCGTGTGCATGGACCTCTGGCAAGTGTTGCTGAAACACGCGATTTCTTGAGGAAATCCCCTGCAATAGACCTTATACTCGCTGACATCAGGCTTACTGACGGACTGAGCTTTGACGGATTACAGGGCATCCCGGATAATGTGCCTGTGATTTTCACCACGGCATACGATGAATATGCCCTGAAGGCATTTAATTATAATGGTATAGCATATCTGCTTAAACCGGTTGAAAAAGATGAGCTTGTCGAGGCTATCGAGAAAAGCCGGCGGATGTTCACACCGACTTCAGCCACAAAGGAAATAGCCGAGATTTACCGGCTTTTGCAAAGTAGGTCAGAAGCGTACAGGCAGCGTTTTCTTATCGCTGACAAAGATGGTTATATAACAATACCGGTCTCTGATATAAGCTATATTTCCACTGAATCAGGCACTACACGGTTATTTATGAAAAATAATAAACAATATACCGTGGACATGTCGCTTGATGATATTGACACGCAGTTGGATCCGGCGCAGTTCTTTCGTGCCACGCGTCAGCAGATAGTGAACATAAATTCTGTACGTCGCGTGTCTAACTGGTTCAATCGTAGAATAAAGATTATTGTAGCAGAGTATCCCGACATTGAGGTTGTGGTGGGCAGAGAAAAAGTAGCCCGCCTCAAACAATGGCTCGACAGATAAACAAATCGTAGTATTTTGTATCTACAACAGCAACTCGATTACGATTGGGAAGTGTCTATAAGACAGCGTAGATTACTATAATTCAAAAAGGAGTTTAATCCTTTAACTTAAACATGAATTATTAGCTCAATCATAATTTCTATACTATATAAGAGAATCGCAAAATTCCATACCAAAATGAGTACCCCTGTCACTGTAAAGATGTGACAGAGGTATTCATGCAGTCTTTATTCCATTGTTGAGCCTACAATTTCGGGCTCGTACTACGGTTGCATATTTGCCAGTTAGAATCGGCGCGGAATCCTCCGAGTGGAGTGGAACCGCACCATCCGATTATTATGCGCGGACTTAATGGCTCTCGCTGGCGATAGCCGGAAGCCACAGGTTCGGCGACCATTGTTTCTTTCTGTCCTGTTGCTTGAGACTGGTTATCTCTTACTTCGACCCTCTGGGTATCGGACTGCTGCTTATTCTCAACGCCGTCCTGTTCCTCCTTGTTGACTCCAATGCGGTCGTCCGGCACTTCGTGGGTGTGTGCAAGTTCGGCGGTAATCTTGCGATCAAGGGCGGCGAGATCGGATTTGAGGACTTTCAAAGCCGTTTCTTGATTATTGCTTCGTATCGCTCGAAGTGTTCTGCCAGCACGTTGTTGACAAACGATTTGATTGAACACGGCGAACCATTCTCATAGGAGATAATACGTTTGATTTTCTGAATGAAGTCGGGATTGATTTCGACCATCAGAAAACGCAGTTTCGGACGCAGATATGCGGTGTTCGCTATATATTTCTGCCGATACTCGCTTTCTGCATTAACCGAGGTAACCGATGTGGTCTTGTTTACAGGATCGGGCTTTGGCGGTTCTGTTTTACTTTCAGTCGGTTGTGCCTTGACCTCCGACTGCGGATTTTCAGATGTTTTTCCCTCTGTGGATTTCTTTTTCATTGAAGATATTCCGGACGGATCATCACGGAATGAGCGGATGAATTCATCCGGGTCGATATCAGACTCATATACTTTGGCCATAGTGCATTGTTTAAGGGTTGATGGTTGGATAAGAGCATAGCGGTAGCCGTCAGCGTATCTCCTGACACGGATAGACCGGGCTTCTATCGGCAGAGCGTGTTGCCGGCATCGTCTAATGCTTGGTATAGGGTACAGCTTTCTCCGTCGCTTATGGGCGATCTTCCTCCGCTGTCGGGAGGGCATCGGCTGATTAGACCGGGGTTGGATATCGTCGTGTCATTGTCATAATTCTTTAATTGTTTATGGATTAAGTGGTAGTTTACAATCTATATACCTATGGCTGTATAGCCATGAAGTTACTATAGATAGTAAGTATATTATTCCTTTTATACTTTGGTTATTCCTTTGGATAGATGATAATTAAGGATAATACAAATGTCGTAATGCATGTAGTTCTATTATAAATACCAAGGATTGAACTCTGCAAAAGGATATGGTATATTCCTTTATCATATCTATCTTTCAAAATTACCAATGTACTCCGGCAAGATTTATGAACATTACTGCGGTTCGTTGGATAGTTCCTGAATAGTGTCTGAAATTTGAACTCCTTGAAGGCAGTAGTATCCGTCAATCTCTATATAAAGATACAAAATATTTTTCAAAAAGTTTCATGGTAATTTTTACAGCTAATCCCATCTTGACCAAGTATGTCCGGCTATGTCCACGTTTTTCCCCATTTTTCCCCGGATTTCCCGAAAACCGGGCTGAATTTTTAACATTTCTGAGGCAAAGTTTTTTTCATGTTGCCAGCAATCGGCTCTTCCAATCCGACATAAAGCATCGGAATTTCGCCCCAATTTTTTCTCGCTGTTTGTTATTGCTGAGAAATTTTCGTAACTTTATATAAGCACCAAGGGGCTGAACACCCTCCGCAGGCATTGAAATAAGGCGTGAGAGTACAACTTTCGTACACCTTAAAGGCAAACCGGGCCGCCAATTAGGGCATAACTCCTTATTTCATAATAGTCAGGATGTACGTCCGTACATAGCAAGGTGTCTTTTGGGTTCCCCAAAAGGTTTCGGGTAACTCCGGTTCCCACGAAACAACCTTGCTATGTGGAGGCTGTCCTCCAAAGTCGGACATCCCAATTCCAAACCTGCGGTTGGCAGAGGCTCCGCGATGCACCACCACTTTAATCCACACTTTTATGACAAATCTATTTTGTAAAGGCGGACGACCGCCGGTTGCCAACAAGTGCAGCCACCATGTCAAAGTCAGCTTTGACGATCTCGAATGGGATGAACTCACCAGAATGATGGAGAAAGCCAACGCGACCGTAAAGGCCACTTTCATCAAGCAGCTCATCTTCGGCAAACCCTTCAAGGTGCTTGTCGCCGACAAATCTCTTGCGGTTTACTGCGCAAAGCTTTCGGAGTTTTTCGCCCAATACCGCACAATCGGGGTAAATTACGACCTTACAGTCAGAACCCTCAGAGAGAATTTCACCGAGAAAAAAGCGATGACACATCTATACAAGTTGGAGAAAGCCACCATTGAGATGATAGGTGTCATGTCGCAGGTAATGTCGTTGTCGGAAAAATTCGAGCAGCAATGGTCGCTAAAATCTCGATAGGCTCATCGCTCTACGGGGCGTTGTCGTACAACGGCATGAAAGAGTTGCGTCGGCGTATGCAGCGCAAAAAGAAACGAGGGCCATGCCATCGGTTTTGACTGATTTTCCGTGTAATAGCATGGAAATACGGAAATAAATCGCTAACTTTGCCACTGAATCGCAGTCATAAATTTTTGATTGTGGATTTAGTGGTGAGTCGGCGGGAGGGATACCCGCCGACTTTTTCAAACCTTATCCCACGAACCACCACTATATAATCCACTTAATCCACAAATTTATGGACACAATTGAAGTTGAGCGAGAAGTATTCGACGCACTGATTAAACGTGTCGATTTTCTCCACAAAACCGTCAAGGCGTTGTATGACGAGCTGCGTGACAAGAAATTGTCGGACTGGCTCAATACCAAGCAGACCTGCGATTATCTCCACATCTCCGAAAGGAAGCTACGCGCACTGAAAGAGCGCGGCAAGATAGGGTTCTCCCATATCGGCAGACTTTCGCAGTTCAAGGGCAGCGACATCACCCGGCTTATCGTGAGGGAGAAAGGAGCGGGGCAATGAAAGAAACAATAACCGCCACCGATCCGCGCATAATGCGGCTGACCGCACAGACCGATGACATCACCACAATGTGCCTCCGGCTTCGGGAAGAATACCACCCGTTGCTCCATGGCAAGCGGTTCATTACCGACGCCATGCTGTCTGAGCTGCTCGGAGTAAGCCGACGCACCACGCAGGACTACCGCGACAGGGGAATAATCCCATACTACCGGCTTGACGGCAAAATCCTCTATGCAGAGGAGGATATTGAAGCCTTCCTGCAATCCAACTACCGACCCAAATTCGACTGAAACAAAAACGGCAGCCAAGCTGATAGCCCGGTTGCCGTTATTATTCTTTCTCACTGCCTGCTGTCAGTTCATCATGGCGCAGTCAAACTTGTTGCGCATTGTTGCCATATCCTCATATATGGTCTTGTCCTGCATTTTAGCGTAAATCTGAGTTGTCCGTATGTCGGAATGACCGAGCATCTTCGATATGCTTTCAATCGGAACATGGTTACTCAGCGAGAGTGTTGCGAAGGTATGACGACCGATATGCGAGGTCAGGTGACGGTTAATTTTTGCCAAATCCGCCACCTCTTTGAGATAGGCATTCATGCGTTGGTTGGAAATGACCGGCAGTACCACCCCTTCCAACAAAACTTTCGGGTGGTTACTGTATTTCTCAATCAGACGGCGGGGAACATCAAGCAGGGGAATAACGCTCAGTTCTCCCGTTTTCTCCCTGTGCTTGCGTATCCACATCCGACCGTCAGCGTCGGTGGTGATGTCTGTGCGTTTGAGCGACTTTATGTCGCAGAACGCCAGCCCGGTGAAGCAGCAGAATACGAAAGTGTCACGCACAGCCTCCACGCGTGGATAAGCTTTTAAGTCCAGATCCATCATACGTTTCAACTCGGCTTCGGTCAACGCCTCCCGGTCTGCGACGGTACGTTTGAAACGCTTGCCGAGGAACGGATCTTCCGAAGCCCATTTGTTGGCGATTGCGTACTGCATCACGTTCTTCAGGTAACGCAGATAGCGCACTGCGGTATTATTTGCCGCTTTTTTGTTCATGCGCAGGAAGTGTTCAAAATCCTGCACGAATCCTTTTGTCACATCCTTGACCGGAATGTCAGTCACATTTTGCGTCAACTGCATAAACTCTTCCAGATAGGTGACACAGCGCACCCAACGCTCGTATGTGGCTTTCCCCATGTCGCCGCGTTCATATTCGGCGCGTCGCTGTTCGTTTGCCATGCGGAATACCTCGCAGAGCATTTTGGGCTTCTCGACAGTGCCGAGGAAATGGTCTCGCAGTATTTTCGGATTTACCATCTTCCCCTCGCGCACAAGCATATTGTGTATTTCGAGGAAGCGGGCTTTCACAACCTCGATATACTTGTTAAGTTCGAGGTCTCGGCGCGAACGGCCTTTGGACATGGCGCGCTTCTGATCCCAGTTCTCAGGGGCGACACTGCGTCCGAGGTTCATTCCCGAAATCTGACCGCTCACGGTGATGCGGACGAAGATTGGATACTCGCCGTTGCGGAGGGCGCGGGCTTTCCTTGCTATGAAAGACAAGGTGAAATAAGAATCATGTAACATAGTTTGAAATTGTGGTTTAATGGTTACATAAATATAATCATTTTCGCCCAATTTCACAACAGGCAAGAGCAAGGAAATCAACGCCGTATCGCAAATCCAGTGAACACTTCCGTGAACAGGAAGAAACTTCCGGATTTTGTTCACGAATTATTGTTCTGCAATTTCGTCGTATTTCACCGTTCTGCCCACTTGTTCACGATTGAACATAATCACAAACTCGGCTGAACATAGATAAAAGAGTTAAAAACAAGGCTAAATTAACAGTCGCGTAGTTAAAAGCTCCAATTGATGTTAAATTTCACCAGAAATCAACTCCTAATTCCCGAAAAGTGGGGATCTGAACCCTGTGAAAAGTATAAAAGCCCCACTTTTGAAACAGTAAATCGCAGAAAAGCGCAGAAGGATAGAGGATTACAAATTCGGTACTTAAATCGTGAACAAAACTGTTCACGCCGGAGGCTGTTCACGAATTGCACACCGCCATACCTCACAATGTTCACGATTCTGCCGGATAGGGGTATTACAAAAATCGCTGAAACTATCTTAGTTTCAGCGATTTGCGGCATCTTGCCGATTTGTTCTGTGATCCGTCTGGTCTCTGTAACACAAACGTATGTTATATGATTATCAATATCTTAGCTCTCTGAAAATCGCGGCACTCCCTCTTTGCGCACCCCGATATTTCAATGTTCTTCTTCGTTTACTTTGCAAAGATAATAATAATTCGCTGATTTTCGGCGATTAAGAGCGTTAAATAACCCTTATTTATTGCCCCGTTTTTCACTAATACTTGCTCCCTCGTATATTTGACGGTGTATTTATAGACTTAATTTTGCTCCCTCTCGCCTCATTATAATGGACGCTGATTGTGTTTTGATTTCCATTTTGGCGATATTTAAGCTAATTCAGAGATTAAAAACCGAAATATTCCGGTTTTATTTTGGAAACGCCGCAAATAATAGCTAACTTTGCCATATCAAAGCCACATATAATGATACAAGAGCTGAAAATAAAAAATTTCAAGTCCTTCCGTGACGAAGTTGAACTAAGTTTCGAGCCTTCGGGAGATGACCGTTACAACAGTGTTGTAACCATGCCTGACGGGGTGCAGTTACTCCGTTTTGCAGTTGTTCTCGGAGCCAATGCCAGCGGCAAATCTAATCTTTTGGATGCCGTTGAGTTTCTTCGTGAATTTTGGAATAATATCCCTGCCACAAATGATGATGGAACAAATGTCCAGCCATTCCTTATGCGGAAGTCGGCTTTGTCGTATGACACGGAGATTGAGATCAAACTGTATGTGGACGGCATACGTTACTGGTATCAGCTTACGGTGAATCCAGAAAAGGTATGTCGTGAGGCACTGTTTGTCTATCTCACAAATCGCCCGACAAAGGTGTTTTGCCGAGAGGACGTACAGGGCGTATCAAAGCTGACATTCAATTCAACTGTCGCCAAGCTCTCTCCGGCAGAGGTGGATATTCTGACAATGAACTGTCTGCGAAATATGTCGGTTCTTGCCGTATTGAAAAAAGTCAATATCGCCGTGCCTTATCTTGATAATATGCGCCGTTGGATTGACAGCCGGATGCTTCCTTTGCAGAGTGGTTCGCTTTCATCATTATCGCAGGGAGCAAAGAAGATGATTGCAGACAGCGAGGATTTCAGGGAATACCTGATGCAGTTCGCACAAGAGGCTGATTTCAATATATCCGACATCAAGATACAGAAAATGGCTGCATTGTTCGGTCATACCATAGAGGGAGAATCCGGAAGTGAGAGCTATGTTTTGCCCGAAAACTGCCAGAGTACGGGTACAAAGCGTATGGTTGAATTGGAGTCACTTATATATACACAATTGAAGCGGCAGGCTTTTCTGTGCATTGATGAGATTGAGGCTTCAATGCACCCCAATCTGATGGAATACATACTTGCCAAATTTATAAATACTCCGGACAATCAATCACAACTGCTTGTATCGACTCACTATGATCCGATATTGAAAGATATTGATGATTTGTTTGGCAAGGATTCCGTATGGTTTACTGAAAAGGGTAAGGACGGCAATACCACACTGTTTTCTCTTGTTGATTTCAAAGGGCTTAACAAGCTGTCTTCAATTCATCGGGCATATATGAACGGTCAGTTTGGCGCATTGCCGAATGTATTGTAGGAGGTAAGGTTATGGCACGAAGAATAAAGGAGCGTAAACTCAAAAATCCGACAATCACGATTATCGGAGAAGGAGCAACCGAGCGATACTATTTTACCCACCTCAAAAGGCTGCGTGGATATAACTATGTCTGCAAACCGCGAAATTTCACAGAACAGACTTTTGATGAAATGCAGAAGCAGATAGAACGAGTGCTTGCCGACAATGGAATTGCCGTATGTGTTTTTGATGCAGATGTTACCCGTACACGACCGGCTGAAAAAGCAAAGTTTGAGGATATGAAGCGTAAGTATGCTGACAATCCGGCAGTCATATTGTGTGACAGTATGCCCTCTATTGAGTTCTGGTTTCTTTTGCATTACCTGAACACCAACCGATATTTCGCCACATCGGATGATGTGATTGATGTCCTCCACCGCTATATGCCCAATTTCAGCAAACACCAATCATTCCTCTCAAAAGAAGCATGGGTATCGGAATTATTGAATGATGATAAAATGCGTCAAGCTGCTATTCGCGCGGAAGAATATAGAGAAGGTGAATCATATACAAATCTCCATATTTTGTTTAATGAATTGGATTCCCGAAAATCATGATTAGCGTATGAGAAAAGGATACAAATATCGAGGAGGAATTGGACAGTTTGACAAAGACGGACAATCAATTTTGCATCGTGATATTGCGACACTTGTGAGTAATCAAATATACCTTCCTTTGAAAGACGAACTAAATGATCCTGCGGAGGGAATCTTTAATGATGATAGTATCTATGCTTTCCTACATAGCCATAAAGCACATTCTGCATTAGTAGAAAAATGTTATAATGATATTATTGCTAAAATACGTTCTATGGGAATATATTCTTTGGCTGGGAATGTTTCCAATGAATTGCTTTGGGCGCATTACGCATCCGGTCATACAGGCTTTGCAATAGAATATGATATTGACGGTCTTAAAAAGTCACTAAATTTCAATAAATATTTCCAGAAAGTATTTGATTTGGAAATGTCCTATGTGGATAAAGTTCCGACGTTAACAATGATGGATCTTCCACCTCACGGTAATCTTGAAAGAATTCTAAAAAAGTGTATTGGCACTAAATCGAAAGTATGGAAATATGAAGAAGAAATAAGATTAGCGTTTGATGCGCATGGGTTATTTGATATAGATTATAGAGCCATTACAGGGATTTATTTTGGATATCGAATGGAGGAATCTGAAATTGAATATATAATGGAACAAATGAAAGGTCGAGGCTTATCATACTATAAAATGGAGTTAGATAAGAATTCTTATAGGTTTACACCAGTCAAGATTAAAGATAAGTTCCCTGAAGCTGACAAATATGTTGCAAATGTTGTGGATTATAATATTGATGACCTAATGATTTGTGGTATGCTTTCTGATGACGAAAAGGCGTTACATCGAGAGTCGTTTATCCAGGCGATTGAGAGCATAAAGAATGATCCCAATGTGGAATCCTTCTATTTGGTTACTGTTTCATATGAAGATGGAATTCCATTATTAAAGATATTTGCATATACAATCGCAGGTGTTCCTCCTGTTAAATCTTTTCAATTTAGAATTGATGGAAATGGTGCTGTTTATCAAGTTGATTAAATTGATAAACAATAGGTGTAGTATAAATATCTGCGATTTATAGATTACGATGATAGAGATGTAATTTATGGGAATAAATTACATTCAGCATACAATTTGAGATTAACACAAGGGAGGCCTTACATTTTTGCGATTTTACGGCAATTTTGTTACATAAAATACAGAGTATAGAGCCGATTTTTCACTGCGGAAACGGATAGAGGCGTGGCGGCTCACGGTGTCTGCGTCGGTCGTGCCGTCAGATGGTGACGGTGATCCGGTGGGTCACTGACACCATCCGACCACACTCCGACTATGGGAGAAGGCTACACACCGGTTTGCCTCAACGCCTTGTGAGGATGCTCCGGTGACGTCGCTTCCCTCACAAGACTCCAATCGGCAAATCAGTGTGCCATACGCCTTCTCCTTATAATGAATCTGAGCCGTCACGCCACTATCCGTTTGTTCAAGCCCACGGGAGCAAGAAAGCGTATTCCGCCGATAATTACGCCATGCTCCATGTACGGCGGCATACGCATACTTGCTCTTTCCGAGGCCATTGCTTTTATCTCAACGGTTTCCATTTTTCTTATGTCTGTCGTCCAGTGTCACCCTGCGGGGCTTTGCCGCCTCTATTTTTTATGCAGAGTATAATCTCCATTCAAAGTTTATTCGCTCGAAGTTGATTAACACGACGGTACGGGGTATTCTTTGGCATTCGCGCAAAAAAATCTCCACAGCTCCCGGTGGTCGGTAGTATTTTTTTGTGCAAGTGCCGAACACCCCTTTGCTCCCGTCGTGCCGCAGGGTCAACGAGCGAACAAACTTCAAACAGCGATTATACGCATTAAAAAAATATCGCCTTATGACACTGAACGACAGACATATTAAAAATACGAGCTTCACACCTTCTCCAGCTCATACCGCATTAAAAAAGACGGCTAAGGTGGTGGGGATAGCAGTCGGGGCGGTTGTCGGGATTATTCTTTGGGCGATACTCAGACCGATATTCCGAGGTGTGGGGTGGATAATCTCAATCCTCACCGCAATAGGGATTATCTACTGGATAATGACACTCTAAATATTTACGACTATGGCAACCACAAGAGAAAACAAAGGCACACGAGCCTTTAACAATACTATCAAGGCGTATCTTGAAGAACGAGCCGAGAATGACGCACTGTTCGCAGTCAAGTTTGCAAATCCCTCGAAATCAGTTGAGGAGTGCGTGACCTACATACTAAACTCCGTGCAGAAAAGCGGTTGCAACGGGTTCGAGGACGATGAAATCTTCGGAATGGCAGTCCACTACTGGGAAGAAAGTGAAATAGAGGTCGGCAAACCAATCAACTGCCAAGTGGTGGTCAACCATACGGTAGAACTCACCGAGGAAGAAAAGGAACAGGCACGGCAGGACGCCATCGCAAAACTCCGTGACGAGGAAATGGCGAAAATGCGCAAGCCAATCCAGCCCAAGAAAACGACCGACAACAGAACCCAAGTTGAGCAACCAAGTCTATTCGACTTCTAAAAGATACGACTATGAAACCCAAGACAGCACTACAAAAGCAAGTGGCAAAGGCATCTGCCACCCTGCGCCCACTATCATACTCGCAGAAAGAATGGGCATACAACCATTGTTTTGAACACATCGCCTACCGCACCAAGAGCGGAACGATTACCTGCTCAGACTGCGGACACGTCTGGAAAAGCGGAAAGGGAACGCTTTGCGACACCATTGCAGGGTGCAAATGCCCCAACTGCGGAAAGGAACTGCAAGTGAAAGATACTCTAAAACGTAAGTACGGGCAGACATCATATTTCAGCGTGATTACTACCCACAACGGATTTCAGGTTATCCGAGTGGCGCAGATTAAGAGCGAAAGTCTAAAAGGCAAGCCTGCTAAATATTACTGCAACGAGGTCGTTCAACTCTGGATTTCTACAAACGGCAAAGTTACCGATATGGCTTTATTGCGAGGATTTAATTTCTGCTACTGCGATGTTTGGTCTTTATTCAGCGATATGGAGATAAGACCTCATAACAGTCTTTATGACGATGTGTGCGTTTGGAGCAAGGTATATCCGAAAATGTCAGTTTTGCCACAACTCCGTCGCAACGGCTTCAAGGGCGATTTCTACGGAGTAACACCCGTCAGATTTTTCAAAGGTCTGCTGTCCGACTCCAAGATAGAAACGCTGGTGAAAGAGGGCAAGATTGAGGAAATGAGATACTTTCTCTCAAATCCCGATACCGCCGATGAACTCTGGGCATCATACATCATCGCAAGACGCCACCACTACTGCATCAACAATCTCGGAATGTGGTGCGACTATCTGAAAATGCTGAAAAATCTCGGTCAAGACCTGCGCAATCCAAAAAACATCTGCCCCGATGATTTCATCAAGGCACACGATGAGGCAAGCCGAAGGATAGACGCCAAGAGAGAAAAGGAACGTGCCGAATTGGAGCGTAGATATGAGCAGGAAAGGCGTGAGCGGGAACAGCAAAGACTATTGCGAGAGAAACAGAAAGAGCAGGATTTCATCAACCAAAAATCCAAATTCTTCGGACTGGTAATATCCGACAACGAGATAACGGTAAAGGTTCTTGAAAGCATCGAGGAATACTATGAGGAAGGTAAAACGCAGAATATATGCGTATTCGGTTCAAGCTATTATACCAAAGCCAACTCCCTTATTCTCTCGGCGAGGATAGACGGCAGGATAATTGAAACGATAGAGGTTGATTTGCAGACCCTCACAGTGGTGCAGTGTCACGGCAAAAATAACAAGAACACCGCCTACCACGACCGTATTGTGGATTTGGTGAACTCCAACGCCCGACTAATCAGAGAGAGAATGACCGCATAAATGTTTAATCCGACCTGCGCCATTGCTGGCGCAGGTCACAATACTCACCGATTATGAACGTGACATTTGAACACCCGACCATCATATTTGATGACAGAATAGCCGAAATCATCATAGAGTTTGTGAACCATATTCTCTATGCCGACAGCGAGAAAACGCTACGGCAGATAGTAGCTGATTTTGCCGACAAGTACGACCTTGACCGATACTTCGTATATGGCTTTGGCAGTCACCACCTATGGCTTAAACAAAGGAAGATAACCAACCCAGATATAACATTTGAATACCGGATACTTATTGTAGAATACTAAACAGCAACACTATGGCAACGAGAATGACCACCAACGGAGTAAGCACAACCACCACCCCCGGCACTGAGCAATACGAGGTGTTTTATACCGGCTACCGCTCACATCTCAAGAAACACTACCAATGTGATTACCGCCACACTGACGGAGAGTTATTTTATGTAAAGCTATCCATAAATTATTCTCTTGCGTGGCAGGTACACTCAAAGAGTGCAGACAACGCCGTGATGAATGGCTTAACAAGAAAATCAACAACTCATAATAAAATCGTTATGGACAACCAAGTAGCAAAAATCATACTCCAACAAATCGGAGGGCGCAGGTTTGTGGCAATGACAGGAAGTCACGATTTCATAAATCTCGGCAACAGACTGAGAATGAGCCTTAGCCGTAACAAGACATCGGCTAATAGGTTGGAAATCATCTATGACGAGGGCGCAGACCTCTACGACCTGCGTTTCTACCGTCAGAGTATGAACCACAAGACCTTTGAGGTCAAGACAAAGGACATCAAGAAGATAGATGGTGTATATTGCGATATGTTGGAGGACATCTTCACCGATGTGACGGGGTTATACACCCGATTTTAACCGAACATTTGCCAAGTCGTAATATAGAGAAGGTGGGCTACCTCGTGATGAAGTTGCCCACCTTGATTTTTCAAAAATTTTGGAGGGTGTTGCAGAACTCCTCTGATTAAAGCCTCTGAGAATTGAATATTTTAGAATAATCTGGAATTTTTCGAGATTAGTTCGTATATTCGATTCTCAGGAAGTTGAAAACCGGGCATACACTAAAAAAACAGCGAAAATCGG
>NZ_CAJTCF010000065.1:0-25381 GCF_910574735.1 Duncaniella muricolitica
AAAAAAAAAACAAATATGCAAGTAAAATAATGTTTATTTTCTTGATATTCAATAGCTTTTATGAGCGTCAAATGCGAAGTGATAATTGAACGTTAAGCTGCTATTGTTTCGTCATAATATGAGTACGGCATACCTACCTGAGTAGTTACGAAATTTGACCACTACAACCGACTTATATTCCGCGGACGGTTGCCGCGCATACCCATAAGGCTGAGCAATGCCAAGACCTATCTCGGACAATGCGTATCACAGGTAATCACGCTGCCCGACGGACGTAAAGAGCACACTGACTTCGAGCTGCGCATCTCCACCCGTCTCGACCTCGCACCCGACACCATCGACGACACCATCATCCACGAGATGATACATTATTTCATACACTACAACGGACTGCATGACACCTCGGCCCACGGCCCGCTGTTTCGTAGCCTCATGCACAGCATCAATATAGCCCACGGACGCAAACTGACCATAAGCCACCGCTCTACGCCCGACGAACGCGCCTCGGCCGACTCTGCGCCACGATGGCATGTCATAGCCATACTGCGACTCAATGATCCTGATCCCGACAAAATTGGTGTCAAAGTACTTCCACGCACTACCGACAAAATCATACAGTATTACCATCGTGTCCTTGCGGCCCCGCAAGTTGCCTCCATTGACCTATATCTCCATAGTGCCCCTTTCTTTAACCGTTATCCCGTCTCGGCAGCCATGCGCTATCATCCTGCATCGCTCTCCGAGGTCACTCCTCATCTTGCCGACGCACGTCGCCTCACTGTTGAAGGTTCAACTATCACTTATGTTAAACATTAACATAGGTTTATATTTGTTATTGTTGGTTAAATAATTTGGGGTGGTAATTTTTATTCGTATATTTGCTTTTGTTAAATAAATTTAGCATGTTTTTGAGCTAAACTACTATCACTTTATAGGTCTAAACCAAAAATTTTATCACAATAAACAACAAAACAGTGCTTATGAAGAAAATTTTTACTCTTATTGCAACTGCATTCATGGCATTTAGTGTTAATGCTCAGTCAGACATAACATTCGGCATCTATACATATGGTGGCACAGGCACAGGCACAGGCACCGGCACTGGTACCGGCACAGGCACTGGAACCGGCACAGGCACTGGAACCGGCACTGGAACCGGCACAAGCTCATCTGTAACTACACCGTTAACAGGTCTTATCGGCTACACCGAGAGGGGTACTTGCACTTATCAGGTTGTAAACAATGGGACGGATACTTATACCATCAAGAACTTTTTGGGTGGATCCGACTATTCGTTTACGATTACCGATACAAATGGTGGTAATAGCAATGTTGTCGGTAATACTATAACAATAAATGAGTTGGGTAAATATACAGCCCCGGCCGATTACATCACATTCTCCAAAAACGGAGTTGAGTCAATACGCATCAAGAATGTAACTCCGACGCCAAATAAGACCAATAGTAAATTGAGCAAAAACGGAGATGAGCTGATTGTCAGATTCGTTGTGTCATATAATAGTTCATTTCAGACCTACAGCAATGGTCAGTGGAGCAATATGGCAAGCGTAAGTCAGATATTTATTGGTGGTGTAATTCCTAAAATCAAGGATAGCGGTTCGAGTGCCATCGAGGATGTGATTGACAATGACGACAACGCCCCGGTAGAATATTACAACCTTCAGGGTGTTCGCATCAATGAGCCAGCAGCCGGTCAGGTGGTAATCCGCCGCCAGGGCTCGAAGGTCAGCAAGATCGTAGTGCGCTAAGCATACAAAAGTTTCAGAAGGACAGAAGAAACAAAAGTCTTAATATAAAACGACAGGAGTACAGGAGTTATAATCGCCTGTACTCCTGTCTTTTGATTTGTACTTCTGTCATAAGATCAAAATGCTTTTGTTTCTTCTGTCCTTCTGAAACTTTTGTATCTCTTGTCTTGTTGAAATTATACACGTTTTAACGAGATAAAGCCATGCTTATAGCTGAAATCATCCCCTCACACAAAGTAGCGCAATGGCTGCTTGTACACATCCACAGGCTGCTTGATATTGTAGGCCTTGAGAAAGACAAGATGACCGAGGAAATCATCTATGTGGCCATAATCGTAGTCACCGCCATGCTTCTTGGCTGGCTTCTGAGCTATGGCATACGACTGTTGATACGCAAGATTGTTGACGTGCGTTCGCCTCAGCTCGCAGCCGATCTGAAAGAGAAACATGTGTTGATACGCTGCTGCCGCATAGTGCCGCCGCTTGTGATTCTCGCGTTGCTGCCGTTTGCCTTCACTGGCGACTCGGTACTCAATACCATAATAATACGGGCCCTATTGGTCTATATATCCGTTACGGTGTGTATGGCCATATGCTCGGTGCTTTCATTCGCATGGCTGAGATTTGACAAGGAACGCAACACCAAAAATCTGCCCATCCGCGGCATCCTCGACACCGTGATAGGCATTCTGTGGGTCATCACCGCCATAATATGTGTGGCAATCATAGTCGACAAGTCTCCCGCGGCACTTCTCACCGGGCTGGGCGCGTTTGCGGCCGTGCTGATGCTTGTATTCAAAGACAGCATACTCGGACTCGTAGCCGGTCTGCAACTGTCGCAAAACGATATGCTCCGCGTGGGCGACTGGATTGTGGTGCCATCAACCATCGCCAACGGCATCGTGATCGATGTGTCGCTGACGGCCGTCAAGGTGCAAAACTGGGACAACACCATCGTGACACTTCCTCCCTATACTCTCATCTCGGGGTCGTTTCAGAACTGGCGCGGCATGAGCGACAGCGGTGTGCGTCAGATAGCCCGCTCGATACTTGTCGACATCTATTCGGTGACTCAGACAACGCCCGATTTTATCAAAAAGATGGTGGCACAGTTTCCCGAACTCAAGACTTATGTCGACAAGGTGCAGGCTGCCGGCCATCCGATATTTGACCCCGGACTGGCCACTGTCAACGGCACTGTCGATACCAATCTGGGACTCTATCGCGCCTATTTGTGTGAATGGCTTCTGGGTCATCCGTCCATATCGTCGAACCGGCAGATACTCGTGCGCCTGATGGCACCGACCGACAACGGTATACCGCTTCAGATATGGTGCTTTACATCCACCACGGCATGGACAGCCTACGAGGCTATCCAGAGCGCGCTCTTTGAGCATATAGCCGTCACGGCTCCTGTCTTTGGCCTGCAGATCTACAACGATACCTCGGGCGCGGACGTGCTCACCATCGACACGAGGAAAATCGGAGACTGAAAGTATAGAGATACAAAAGTATCATAAGGACACAAGAAACATAAGTTTTTTTGAATTAAAGATTCTGACAAATTAAAACGACAGGAGTACAGGAGATTATTAATTTATCTCCTGTACTCCTATCGTTTATTCCTAAAAACTTATGTTTCTTTTGTCCTTATGAGACTTTTGTATCTCTAATTTCTAATTGAGTGACTGAAGGTTGTGTTCGAGCATTTCGAGAGGAGTCTGTTTCTGACGCCCTGCGGGGAGTGTCTGGTCAGTGCGACGACCCGACTTGATGTCGTCGACGCGAGCCTGGATGATTTTTTTAATACGTGCGCGCACCTGTTGGTCCTGACACTTCTCGATCAGCGAAGCCGACTTGAAACTCAGTGTCATGTCGGGCATGTCAAGCGAACTGTCGGCCATATAGCTCTCCATGGCATCCATGTAAGCGTTCCAGTCGCCGTTGCGCTCGGCATAGCTCATGAGAGTGTTGAGGCGATAGTGCTCGGGGCGCGGGATGTTGCACTCCTTGATGAGAGCGATGAAGTCGTCGAGCTTCTTTTGGTCAAGAGTAAAGCCGCCGTTCTGATTCTTACGTACGATGGAGCGGGAGTAGCGGTTGAGCACATTGCCGATTTTATCGTTATATACTTTCTCGCCGAGCAGCGAAGCCATCGACTCGCGGTTTTTGGCAGCGTAGACAAACGAGGGCGCGTAGGGATTGGTGATATATTTCACAAAGACCTTGCACAGAGTGGTGTCAGAGGCAAAAGTCTCGGTCTGGCCCTCGAGCATGGCCTCGGCCACAACGTTGGCCTGCTGTGAGCGATAGACCTTGCCGAGATATTCGAGGTAGTCGAGCATAAACTGACGGTCGCGGTCGCCGGCCTTGAAACGGGCTTCCATGGCCGCGGGACCGTTGTCGCCTATATTGTCGTTGACGCGCTTGATGAAGCCCTTGGCATCACCGCCGCCCACAAATCGTGCGGCCTCGGTGCCGTCGTTGTTGAAGATTACAAAGGTCGGATAAGCGTTGACCTGCAGACGCTCTGCGATCTCGGGGCCCTCGCCCTGCTCCATGTCGATTTTAATCGACACGAACTTGGGATTCATGAAGTCGCCCACTTCCTGTGTGGGGAATATCTTGTTGGCCATCATCTTGCATGGACCGCACCAGGAGGTGTAACAGTCGAGAAACACCATTTTGCCCTCCTTTTTGGCCTTGTCGATGGCATCCTGGAGACGGGCCTCGTGAGGCATGAACTCAATGCCCTGGGCCGACATTGACAGCGCGCTTGCGGCCATGAGGGCCAGCGAGAATAACTTGCT
Organism: Duncaniella muricolitica; assembly: GCF_910574735.1. Taxonomy (NCBI): domain Bacteria; kingdom Pseudomonadati; phylum Bacteroidota; class Bacteroidia; order Bacteroidales; family Muribaculaceae; genus Duncaniella; species Duncaniella muricolitica. The sequence goes on from NZ_CAJTCF010000065.1 coordinate 4,580, forward strand.
TAATTTCATTGATGGATAAATGTTTGGTTTAGATAAAACTTCGGAGGCAAAGATAAGTGTTTTTCCCAATAATCAAATGCAACAAAAGCCCAAAAGTTACGTCCCCGACAAAAGATTTTTCTAAACTAAAGTGTGGTAAGTCGGTCTATCGCGTGTCGTTGGGGTAGTCGTCATCATCGTCGAGGAAGTCGAAGTCCCAGCCGTCGGAGAGTGATTCGGTGAACTCGGCGAGGTCGCGGCCTTCGCGCTTGGTGGGGCGGCCGAGGCCTTTGCGACGGTCTATGAAGCCTGAGATGCGCACTACGTCGAGGAGGTCGAGCTCGCTCTTGGGGGTGATGTTTTCCATGTAGTCGGGCACGAGACGTGCGCCGAGCCGGTTTTGCGCGAGGGCTTTGACTCGGAATGAGTATGTTACAGGTGGCTTGCGGACGTTGATGATGTCGCCTTCCTTGATGGTGCGGGAGGGTTTGACGGCGACTCCGCCCATGAGTACCCGCCCTTTTTTGCATGCTTCGGTGGCTACGGTGCGGGTCTTGAATATGCGCATGGCCCAAAGCCATTTGTCAATTCGTACTTCCATGTTGTTATTTGGCCTGCGGCCAAAGGTTATAAGGTTATTTTTTTGCCTTGTGGCAAGGTTATGAGGTTATAAGGGGAGGCTTGGTCGGCGGAGGGTTGTGTGTGTTCTATACTACAGTCGGAGGTTAACCTTTCAACTTTAACCTTTCAACCTTTAACCTCTATACGTTAGCCTCTATTTATTATTGTAGTCGCACATGGCGCGTTGCATGCCGGCGAGGCAGAAGGTCTTGATGGCGTCGACTGCGACGGGGATGCGTTGGGTGAGGCCTTCACATTCCTGTTCGGTGAACTGGCCGAGTACGTAGTCTATCTGTCCTCCACGCGGGAAGTCGTTGCCGATGCCGAAGCGCAGGCGGGGATAGGCTTGTGTGCCGAGCATCTGTGCGATGTTTTTGAGTCCGTTGTGTCCGGCGTCGCTGCCTGAGCCTTTCAGGCGTATGGCTCCGAAGGGTAGGGCGCAGTCGTCGACGAGCACGAGGATGTTGTCGATGTCGATGTTTTCTTTTTCTTTCCAGTATCTCACGGCGTTGCCTGAGAGGTTCATGTAGGTTGATGGTTTGAGTATGGTGAGCTGGGCGTTTTTGACGCGTGCATGTGCTATGTCGCCGTATCGTTCGGTTGAGAATGTGGCTCCGCAACTGTCGGCGAGGGCGTCGGCTATCATGAAGCCGGCGTTGTGGCGGGTGCATTCATATTCGGGTCCGATGTTGCCGAGACCTACGATGAGATATTTCATTGTGGTGGAGTGGGGGATAGAAAAGGACAAAAGTCTCAAAAGAAACAAAAGTTTTTTCCGGAACCGAACAAAACCTTGTGTTTCTTTTGAAACTTTTGTGTCCTGAAAAAAGTATGAAAACTTTTTTACGCTTTAAATTCAGATATTATTTAGCGTTTGCCTGGGCACCGCGGGCAGCACGTGTGAGCTGTACGGCGCAGACAACGGCGTTCTTGGCGTTGACGAGTTCGAGACCGTCGAAGTGGAGGTCACCGATCTGGAGGGTTTTGCCGAGGCCGAGTGAGTCAACGTTGATGACAACGCGCTCGGGGATTTCGGTGTAGATGGCTTTAACCTTGATCTTCTTCATCGAGAGGTTAAGCTTACCACCGGCCTTCACACCTTCGGCGTGACCTTCGAGCTTGACGGGCACTTCGATGGTTACGGGCTTCTTGTCAGATACTTCGAGGAGGTCGATGTGGAGGATGTTGTCCTTAACGGGGTGGAACTGGATGTCCTTGATCACGGCGTTGCGTGTCTCGCCGTTTACATTGAGCTCGATAGCGAAGATGTCGGGGGTATAGATGAGCTTGCGCACGTCGTCGGCCTTAACCACGAGGTCGGTGGTGATGAGGCCCTTGCCGTTGCCGATCTCTACGATTTTCTCACCGGTCTTGAGTGTGCCGGCATAGGGGAGGTCGATTACTGCACCGCCGTTGAGCACAACGGGGATGAGGTTGGATTTGCGCAGGTTTTTGGCTGCTTTCTTGCCAAGGTCGGTACGGGGCTCGGCGTTGAGCTGGAATGTCTTCATTCTGATTGTTTTTAAATAGTTGTGTTACTCAAAATTAAGTGTTGTTGTTTGCTCCTTAATTTCCCATCACACGGGGGATGCTAAAAAGCGGTGCAAAGGTAGTAAAAAATTTTGTTATTAACAATAAGGTATTTTCGGAAAATTTGCTTAATTTTGAGGCTTAAACAATAGATTTTATCAACTTATCATCATCTATAACATACCATGTTAAGACCTGAAGACAAAGAGCAACTTGCTCAAAAAGGTATCAGCGAGGCTGAGGCCGAGGCCCAGCTCGCGCGTTTCGTAACCGGATTTCCCTATCTGAAAATCAAGGATACAGCCCGTGTTGACGCGGGTATTTTTCGTCTGACCGACGATGAGGCAGCGGCCGCTCTTGACCGCTGGCACGAATATCTGAGCCATGGCGGCGAGGTGTGTAAGTTTGTGCCCGCATCGGGTGCGGCTTCGCGTATGTTCAAGGCTCTCTTCGAGTATGTCGACGGCGGCACTGACGAGCTTAAGGAGGGTACGCCCGTGGCTCAGCTCATTGCCGGTATCGACAAACTGCCTTTCCTTCCCGAGCTTGACGAGGCTTGCGGCCGTCTTTACGGCAAGGGCTACGGCGAGCTGCTCAAGGAGGGTCGCAACCGTGATGTCATAGCGGCTATCGTCAATGCCGACGGCATGAACTATGGCGGTCTGCCCAAGGGTCTGCTTAAGTTTCACTCATATCCCGAAGGGTCGCGCACTCCTGTGGAGGAGCATCTGACCGAGGGCGCGCAGACCGCGGCCAACTCCAAGGGCGAGGTGTATCTTCACTTCACCGTTTCGGCCAATCACCGCGCTATTTTCCAGGCCAAGCTCGATGAGGTGATACCTCAGGCCGAGGCCCGCACCGGCAAGAAGTTTTTTGTGTCGATGAGCGAGCAGAAGCCTTCGACCGACACTATCGCCGCCAATCCCGACAACACTCCTTTCCGCGAGGACGGTCATCTGCTGTTCCGTCCCGGCGGTCACGGCGCGCTCATACAGAATCTCAATGACATAGAGAGCGCGGTGGTGTTTATCAAAAACATCGACAATGTGGTGCCTGATGCGCGGCGCGGCGACACTATTAAATATAAGGAGATACTCGGCGGTCTGCTGCTGGAAATCCATGACCAGATAGAGGAGGACCTCATAGCTCTGGAGGAGAAAGTCTACACCGCTTCTGATCTCAAGGGTATGGTGGAATATATGCGCACTGTGCTCAATATCGATGACCCGCGTCTTGACGACATGGCCGATGATGAGCTGGTAGAGTATATCAAGGGTAAGCTCAACCGCCCGCTGCGTGTGTGTGGCATGGTGCGTAACGAGGGCGAGCCCGGCGGCGGTCCGTTTATAGCTGTCAATCCCGACGGCTCCGCTTCGCCTCAGATACTCGAGAGCAATCAGGTGGATCCCTCCAATGAGGATTACAAGAAGATGATGGCTACGGCCACTCACTTCAATCCGGTCGATCTGGTGTGCTACATCAAGGATGTTCACGGCAAGAAGTTTGACCTTCCGTCGTATGTCGACCCGGCCACGGGCTTTATTTCGTCGAAGTCGAGCCACGGCAAGGAGCTCCGCGCCATGGAGCTGCCCGGACTGTGGAACGGCGCGATGAGCGACTGGAATACGGTGTTTGTCGAAGTGCCGATCTCGACGTTCAATCCCGTCAAGACAGTCAATGACCTGCTGCGTCCGGCCCATCAGATTTCGTAGTCCTCAATTGTTCGATAAAAGATTTTATAGCCCGGATGGGTCGGTTGTATGGTCAGCCATGCGCCCGACCCACTTGCCCGGGTGTGTGAAATTCATTTAAAAATCATCTAACTTCTCGCTCCTCTTCATTGTTATACATCTACTATGAGCAAGAGAGATGATATTATAAAAATCTGGCAGGAGAGTTTCAACGACTCGCGCGCGTATGTGTCGATGTATTTCGACCGTGTATATAGTGACGATGAGGCTGTGGTGCTGACTGACCCGCAGGGTGTCACCGTAAGCAGTCTGCTGTTGCAGCGTTACGGCATGGCGTTTCAGGACGCCGAGTTGCCGGTGAGTTATATAGCCGGAGCGGCTACACGACGTGCCCAGCGGGGCAAGGGCTATATGTCGCAGCTTATGGGCATGGCTCTCGAGGCGTCGGCCGCGAGGGGCGATGTGATGTGCGTGCTCATACCGTCGCGCAGCGCGTTGTATTATTTCTACCGCCGGTTTGGTTTCTCAACCGTTTTCTTCACCAAGGAGCAACGGTTTACGGCCCTGCATTCGTTTCCTGTCGAGGGTGACTATCATGAGATGGAGCACACCGCGGCCGATGACGTGTGGGAGGCGTTTGACCGTTTTCAGCACCTGCGCGAGTGTTACATATTACATTCGCGGCGCGATTTTGACAACATACAGGCCGACCTGGAGTGTGACAACGGTGACTTTGTGGTCATCGGAGCCGATGACGAGGACCGCGGGCCGCGCATAGTGTCGATGGCCTGGGCCGTGAAGCGTGACGACCTGCTGCTTGTCACCGATGTGATGGGCGAGGATGATGATTCGCGCACGGCGGCTCTGAGAGCTTTGCGCAAGCGTTATCCCGGGGTGCCGTTTCTGTTGCTTGGTCGTCCGACCGACACGATGGGCGGACGCCTGATGCCGCGCGGCATGGTCCGTGTGGTCAATGCGGGTATGCTGCTCGAGGCTGTGGCCCGCAAGCATCCGCAGTGGGAGTCGCGCATACGTGTCACTGACCGTCTGTTGCCCGAGGTCAATTCGCATGTCTATATCGTGAAGGGAGGCAAGTGTACGGTCGATGACGCCTATAAGGGGCGGCTTGACCTCGATGTGCCGGTTGATGTGCTGGCCGATATCGCTTTCTCATCGACTGAAATCGGCGATGTGATGCGTTTCCCGTCCGTGAGACCCATGATCAGCCTCATGCTTGATTAATTTTGCCCTTCGGGCAAAAGGTTATAAGGTTATGAGGTTATGAGGTTATGAGGTCATAATGTTGTGAGGCTATAAGGTTATTTTCGGACTTGCGTCCGAAAGGGGCCGGGCTGACAGCTTGCCATTGCCGGGAGTCTCGTCATGGACTGAACTTTTGAATAACTGTAAAAAAAGATTATGATAATCAATTCTGCACGTTTCACTATATCCAACGCTACCCACACCAAGTGTCCGGGTGAGATGCGTCATGAGTATGCGTTTATCGGACGCAGTAATGTGGGCAAGTCGTCGCTCATTAATATGCTGACCGGCCGCAGCAAGCTGGCCAAAACGTCGTCGACGCCCGGAAAGACTCTGCTTATAAATCATTTTCTTGTCAATGAGGAGTGGTATATAGTCGATCTGCCGGGTTATGGTTTCGCTCTTCGCGGCAAGCAGCAGCGCGAGCAGCTCGAGAAGATGATACGCGGATATATACTCGGACGCGAGCAGATGACCAACCTGTTTGTGCTCATTGACTCACGCCATGAGCCGATGAAGATTGACCTTGAGTTTTTCGACTGGCTCGGTGAGAACGGTGTGCCGTTTGCGATAGTGTTTACCAAGCTCGACAAGCTGGGCAATGATGCGGGCCGCCGCAATGTTGAGAAGTATTGCAACCGTCTCTTGCAGACGTGGGAGGAACTGCCTCCGATATTTCTGACATCGAGTGAGACGGGCCGAGGCCGCGATGAACTGCTCGACTACATAGAGCAGCTCAACAAGCTCCCTCTGGAATAGATATAAAAGTTTCAAAAGGACAGAAGAAACATAAGTTTTTTCAGGAATAAACGACAGGAGTTACAGGAGTTAAATTAATAATCTCCTGTAACTCCTGTCGTTTAATTTGTCAGAGTCTTTAATTCAAAAAAACTTATGTTTCTTCTGTCCTTTTGAAACTTTTGTATCTATTCTGTATCTTAGAGTGCGAATGTGATTGTGACGATGCTTTTGGCGGGCAGGGTCATTTTGATGGCGTTTTTGCCGGACTTGGCTCCGTCAAAGGGGCGCAGTGTGACTTTTTCGGGCTGTCCGAAGTCGTTGTAGTCATCAATCGAGGCGGCCGAGAGTATGGAGCCCTGGATGTCGCGGGCCTTGCCGTCGGTGGGTATCTCTACCTCCATGGGTGTGTCGAGGCTGAGGTTGGTGAGCGAGACGGCTATGCGTCCGTCCTTCTGCGAGGCTGTGGCCTGGAGCATGTCGATGTGGCGGTTGTCACGCACGCGCATACTTGAAGTGGCCACGTCGAGAGGTATCGGGGTGGCACCCTGGTGAGGGGTGTACATCTTGAATACGTAATAGGTCGGTGTGAGCACCATTTTGTCGCCGCGGGTGAGCACCATCGACTGGAGCACGTTGGCCACCTGGGCGATGTTGGCCATCTTCACGCGGTCGGCATGACGTTGGAATACGTTGAGCGAGAGAGCGGCCACCATGGCGTCGCGCATGGTGTTTTGCTGATAGAGGTGTCCGGGATTGGTTCCTGGCTCCACGTCCCACCATGTGCCCCATTCGTCGACGAGCAGACCGATACGTTTCTTGGCGTCGTATTTGTCCATTATGGCGGCATGCTTCTCGATTACGGGTTCGATTTCGAGACATTTGCCCATAGTCCAGTAATAATCTTCGGGAGTGAAGTCGGTGGCCGAGCCTTTTGAACCGTCCCATCCGGCCACAGTGTAGTAGTGGAGCGAAATTCCGTCCATATGGGAGTGGGCTTTTTTCATCACGACGTCGGTCCAGTCGTAATCATAGTCACTTGCGCCCGATGCTATCTTATAGAGTCTGTTGTCTGAAAAGTTGCGGCAGTAGGTCTGGTAGCGGCGATAGACGTTGGCATAATAGTCGGGGGTGAAGTTGCCTCCGCATCCCCAGCTTTCGTTGCCTACTCCGAGATATTTGAGTTTCCAGGGCTTCTCGCGTCCGTTCTCTTTGCGCAGACGTGCCATGGGGCCTTCGGCCGCTGTGATATATTCGACCCACTGAGCGAGCTCTTCGACCGAGCCGCTTCCCACGTTGCCGCTCAGATAGGGCTCGCATCCGATCAGTTCGCAGAGGTTGAAAAACTCGTGTGTTCCGAATGAATTGTCCTCGACAGTGCCGCCCCAGTTATTGTTGACCTGTGTCGGGCGGTCTTTGGCCGGACCTATGCCGTCGCGCCAGTGATATTCGTCGGCAAAGCATCCTCCGGGCCATCGCATTACGGGCACTTTGAGATCGCGCAGGGCCTGGAGCACGTCGTTACGGTAGCCTGAAGTGTTGGGGATAGGTGAGTCGGGGCCTACCCACAGGCCTCCGTATATGCATGAACCGAGATGCTCGGCAAACTGGCCGTATATCTCCGGCATGATAACAGTCTTGGGATTGATGTCGGACATTCGCATCGTAATAGTGTCGGCATTGGCTGCGGTCGGTGCTATTAGCCCGATTGTCAGCATGATAGCGTGAATGGATGATTTCATAAGATTATGATTGGTGTTATGTTTTTCACAAAGATACGAAATATTATCAGATATTGGTAATCAGAAGTAATATATAAAATTTAGGAAATTTTAACAAATGTGTCAAATTGTAATTTTTACAAGGTGAATAAATAAAATAATATGGGAATATTTTCACATAATCGGGCGATAATTAATAATTGTAAGTAACGTCGAGCTATTCATTAGATTAAATAAGTGTGAAAAAATTTACGTGAATTTGGAATTTTGGAATAGTTATTATAATTTTGTAGGTGTAAGAAACTTCTACAATTACAAGATATAACACAAAAATCCACTGACGTTAAGTACTATGTGTAAGCTGCGTAGGGGGGCCGCGAGGTCGTCCTACGCTATTTTTATATATTTCTCGATTAGTGAGATGTGAAGGCGGGAGTGCAAGTGGGGTCCCTCTCTTAGTCAAGCCCGATTTTCACCTCTTTGATGCGTGGTGTGAGAAATGGATATTCTTTTATCACGAGCCAGTGTCGTCCGTCAAGTTGGAGGGTGGTAAAGTCGGAGGTCTCGTAGCTGTTCATTCTGTATCGGTCCATGTGGGGCATCAGCATCCGTTCAATGAAATTGAGGTTGTCAGGATTGACGGGATGCAATATCAGTGTGGCCTTGGCCGGTATTGGCCGGCCTGTGATTTCGACCCATGTGGAACGTGTATCGGGGTCAATCAGATGGTTTGTCCGGGTAGTATCTGCATTTGTCAGCATGCTGTATATGGCTCGCGTGAGTATGATTGCGCCCGGTGTGCCGTCGTAGTATGACACGATATATTTTGATTCGGAGAGCGGGCGATTGTACATAGCTTTTGTAATTGTCGACGAGTATCGTGAGGTGTAGCTGTTGCCATAGATATTGTCGGACGTGATGATGGTGTCGCCTGCTATTATCTGACGGCGCATATCTTCAAATGAGTCGAAGTTGGTCTTGGTGTGTGGGATGACTGCTATGAATGATATTGCCATGGCTATGCCGCCTGATAGTGATGAAATCTTTACGGCACGTGCCGATAAGAAACGGCATATAACTGAAAGAAGCAGTATGAGGGCAAAAAATTCGGTCGGAAACCGTGAATGGCCCGTGGTGTGACCCGCCATTACGATGAAGGCAAATGACACCACCCATGCGGTGATGATGATTGAGTGTTTTTTGATGAAGTCACGTGTCTCGGTTTTTGTCACATGTCGCGACACTTTGAGTAAGACGGCCATAATGACGAGCAGAAAGGCTATGCGGATATTTGTCATTGATGACAGTGAGGAGAATATGGACATGAGTGATGCATGCAGGGAGAAGTCACCGCTGTGGCCTATTATGAATCGATAGAGATTGAACGGAGTGAGGCATATAAGCAGTGTGCCGGCCAGCAGGCCCGAGAGCATGGCTATACGCCGCGCATTGAGTTTGTCGCGTCGGAGCACGATGTAATGGAGGGCGCATCCTGCACTGAGACCTGTGGTGAAACCTTCGTTGGTCCAGCCGGTGAGAAAGCCGAATGCAAACCATAACGGAAGGCTCCACAAGGGGGTGACATGAGGGCTGTCGGACGTAATGGAGCGGTAGAATGCAAGTATTATAATCGCGACAAACAGATAGTTGCATGCTCCGGCCATCCACAGGCACGCCTCAAAGACTCCCGGAATGGCAAACCATATGAGGGTGGCGGCAAGCAGTGTGACAGGCAGACGCAGTCTTTTGTCGGGAGTGGCTACGGCGGCAAGGAGATAGCAGAGCAGGATGAATCCGACAGTGGAGAAGATGTTGAAGATACCCTTGCCGGTGATGTCGGTGAAGAGGGCCACAAACATGTGAGGTACTATGCGGGCTACTCCGGCAAAATTGTCGGTATAGAAGCTCATGAATCTGGGCCAGGGATTTACATTGCGTATTTCTTCGGGCGAGTTGATGAAGTGATAGTTGTAGTCATCAGCGTGCAGAGGGGTGAAATGTGATACAATAAAGAAGCCGATGGCAATAAGCAGGAGCAGGGTAAGGAAGGTAAATGTGTTATCAGTCAGGCGTGTTTTCATCATCTTGGTAATATGGCTGTGGTGTCGAGAGGTACATTGATGTTGTGGCGGTCAAAGATGGCGCGTGCGTTGCGCACGAAAGCGTCGCGCCGTGAGTGCATCGAGTGGTGCAGGCTGTCGCTTTCGCTTGGAAGCAGTCTGAAGTTGTCGCCACGGTTGACAGGCGGCTGAACGAAGACCATGCGGTAGGTGGCCGACTTGATTTGGGCCCGGCCATCGGTGTCGCGACCGAGCACTACGCGCACCATGGCACCGCCGCGGGTGTCGGTGGTGCGCATGGCCGAGATAAAGTTGCCGAGCGAGTAGACCGTCAGCACGGGTCGGCCTGTGTGTTTGCTCTCGGTAAGTTCCATGGGCTGGATTACATGGGGGTGTCCGCCGATAATCATTTCCACTCCGAGCGAGTCGAGATAGGCAGCCAGTGACCGCTGTGCTTTTTTGGGAAGGAGACGGTATTCGTCGCCCCAGTGTATGCATGCCACTATCAGTTCGGCCCCTTGGCTGCGTGCTTGCTCGACGTCGCGGGCCATGAGGTCGCGGTCGATGTAGTCTATTTCGATTGGTGAGCGTTTCTCGATGCCGTTGGTGCCGTAGGTGTAGTTGAGAAATGCTATTCTGAATCCGTTGATGTGGCGGATGAAGGGCATATGCTCGTGGCGGTGGGCCGCGTCGCGATATACGCCCAGCCATGGCACGCCCATGGCTTCAAAGGTCGAGATGGTGCGCAGGACTCCGCGGTCATGTCGGTCGAGTATGTGGTTGTTGGCCGAGAGCATGAGGTCAAAGCCGGCATCGGTCAGGGCGGTTACATAGTTGTCGTGGGCGCAAAACATCGGGTAGCCTGAGTAGGGCGGCCCTCCCAGCGGGGTCTCGAGATTGACCACGGCGTAATCGGCCGAACTGATATATGGCTCGAGGGCTGTAAAGTAGGGAGAGTAGTCGAGCGAGCCGTCGGGGCGTCGGGCTGCGTCAATCTGGCGTTGATGCTGCATGGCGTCACCGGCAAATAGGAGCTCGGCCCGGTCGGCGGGAATGAGCAGCGAGCATAATATCAGTAGTATCTCAGTCATAAAAAGTCAGAAAAACGGGGGGATACAAAAGTTTCAGAAGGACATAAGAAACAAAAGAGTTTATTTTACGGTCTGCTGATCAAAACAATCTCCTTTTGTTTCTTATGTCCTTCTGAAACCTTTTGTATTCTACTATTTATTTGTAGATTTCTTTTTTAGCTGCGAGCAGAGTGTTCTTCATGAGAGAGCATATGGTCATGGGGCCTACACCGCCGGGGACGGGGGTTATGAAAGCACACTTGGGGGCCACGTTCTCGAAGTCGACGTCGCCGCTCAGACGGAAACCGCTCTTGCGCGAAGGGTCAGGCACGCGTGTGGTGCCTACGTCAATGATGGTGGCACCCGGTTTTACCATGTCGGCAGTGACAAATCCGGGGCTTCCGAGGGCAGCGATGATGATGTCGGCCTCGAGGCATTTCTCCTTGATGTCGGTCGACGCGCTGTGGAGCACGGTGACAGTGGCGTTGCCGGGGTTGGCTTTCTGCATCATAAGCGAGGCTACGGGCTTGCCGACGATGTTGCTGCGTCCGAGCACCACACAGTTGGCACCGCGGGTGGGCACGTCATAGCGGCGCAGGAGCTCGATGATGCCGGCGGGAGTGGCCGATACGAAGCATGGGAGACCTATCGACATGCGGCCTACGTTGATGGGGTGGAAACCGTCGACGTCCTTGCGATAGTCGATTGCTTCGATGATGCGCTGCTCTGAGATGTGCTTGGGCAGGGGGAGCTGTACGATAAATCCGTCAACATCGGGGTCGGCGTTGAGCGAGTCGATGGCGCGGAGGAGTTCGTCCTCGGTTACGTCATCCTCGTAGCGTATGAGTGTGGACTTGAATCCGCACACTTCGCATGCTTTAACCTTGTTGGCTACATAAGTCTCGGAGCCGCCGTCGTGTCCGACGAGGATGGCGGCAAGGTGGGGGCGACGCATGCCCGAGGCAACCATGTTGTCTACTTCGGCCGCGATTTCACGCTTGATGTCGTCGGCTACTTTCTTTCCGTCAATCAGTGTCATAGATTTACTTGGCCTTCGGCCAAAGGTTATAATGTTAATGTTTTGCCCTATCGGGCAAAGGTTATAAGGTGATAAGATTGTAAGGTTATGAGGAGGGAGATGAGGCTGACGGGTGGTCATGAGGGCGGGCCGGGATTTCTATCATTAGCCTTATAACCTCATAACCTTTGCCCGATAGGGCAAACATTAACCTCATAACCTTCGGGCATAGCCCGAGTATTATCGGCGCATGCCGCGCATGCCTCGCATGAGGGACATGGGATTTTTGATGCCTGTGACGGCTTTCATCATCTTACGGGCTTCCTCAAACTGCTTGATGAGGCGGTTGACCTCCTGTATATCGGTGCCTGAGCCTTTGGCTATGCGCTTGCGGCGTGAGCCGTTGATTATCTCGGGGTGCTGACGCTCCTCTTCGGTCATTGAGCGGATAATGGCTTCAATGCCCTTGAAGGCGTTGTCGTCGATGTCAATGTCCTTGATGGCTTTGCCGACACCCGGTATCATTGAGGCGAGTTCCTTCAGATTGCCCATCTTCTGGATCTGCTGTATCTGCTGGAGGAAGTCGTTGAAGTTGAACTGGTTTTTGGCAATCTTGCGCTGGAGCTCGCGGGCCTGTTTCTCATCATATGCGTTCTGTGCTTTCTCGACGAGCGAAACGATGTCGCCCATGCCGAGGATACGGTCGGCCATACGCGAGGGGTGGAAGAGGTCAAGGGCATCGAGTTTCTCGCCTGTACCCACAAATTTGATGGGCTTTGTCACCACTGTGCGTATCGACAGAGCGGCACCGCCGCGGGTGTCACCGTCGAGCTTGGTGAGCACCACGCCGTCAAAGTCGAGACGGTCGTTAAATTCCTTGGCGGTGTTAACTGCGTCCTGACCGGTCATGGAGTCGACCACAAAGAGAGTCTCCTGAGGCTTTACGGCTTTCTTGATGGCGGCAATCTCCTGCATCATCTGCTCGTCGACGGCCAGACGGCCGGCGGTGTCGATGATTACGAGGTCAAGATGGTTGGCCTTGGCATGGCGGATGGCGTTCTCGGCTATCTCGACGGGATTTTTATTGCCGTCTTCGGTATAGACGGGCACACCGATCTGCTCGGCGAGCACCTTGAGCTGGTCGATGGCGGCGGGACGGTATACGTCGCATGCCACGAGCAGCGGACGCTTGCCCTGCTCCGACTTGAGCTTGCGTGCGAGTTTGCCGGAGAATGTTGTCTTACCCGAGCCTTGCAGACCCGACATGAGGATGACGGTGGGATTGCCCGAGAGGTTGACCTGGGCTGTGTCGCCTCCCATGAGGCGGGCGAGCTCGTCATGGACTATCTTGACCATGAGTTCGCCCGGCTTGATGGCGTTGATTACGTTCTGACCCATCGCCTTGGCCTTGACTTCGTCGGTAAACTGCTTGGCTACCTTGAAGTTTACGTCGGCCTCGAGGAGTGCGCGACGCACGTCCTTGAGAGTCTCGGCGACATTGATTTCGGTAATCTTGCCTTCGCCTTTAAGTATCTTGAAGCTCCGTTCGAGCCTTTCGCTTAGATTTTCAAACATTTTCTCTTATGGTTTTAAGAATGTTAGTGAAGTTAAGGGAGTAGTCTGAAGTAATGACAGCGTTAACAAGGTTGACCTAAATTTAACCCGTCGCTCCGTTAACTATATAGAGATGAGTCTGTTGGTGGCAGTGTCGGGAAATATGACCTTGGGAGAGAAAGTGGTGGCCTCTTCGGGTGTCATCTGAGCGTAACTCATGATGATTACGATGTCGCCCACCTGTACGCGTCGTGCGGCGGCACCGTTGAGACATATCACGCCCGAGCCGCGGGGGCCTTCGATGGCGTAGGTGTCGAGACGCTCGCCGTTGTTGTTGTCGACGATATATACGCGCTCGCCGGGCAGGATGCCGGCGGCGTCCATCAGGTCGCGGTCGATGGTGATGCTGCCTATGTAGTCGAGACGTGCCTCGGTGACGGTGACGCGGTGGATTTTGGATTTTAGTATCTCGAGTGTCATTTATCGTTCATATTTGATATTGTCAATGAGGCGTACGTCGCCGCAGAATACGGTGATGCATCCTACGGGGCGGGTCGAGTCGGTCCATTCGGCTATGGGCTGCATGGTCAGGGCGTCGACTATCTCGTAATATTCCACCTGCATGAAGGGGTAGGTGTTGATGGCGTCGACTACCCATTGGCGTGTCTCGGCGAGCGATGCGGTGCGGGCTTTGATGAGACTTGCGCGCAGGGTGAGGGCGATGACCGGGGCTATGGAGCGTTGCTCGGGAGTAAGGCGCACGTTGCGCGAGCTGAGGGCGAGTCCGTCGGCTTCGCGCTTGATGGGGCAGTCGATGATCTCGAGTGAGTCAAAGCCTTCGAGCTCGGCCATGCGTCGGATGACAGCTATCTGCTGGAAGTCTTTTTCGCCGAAATAAGCGCGTGTGGGCTCGGTGAAGCGGAAAAGTTTGCTGACCACCTGGGCCACTCCGTTGAAGTGGCCGGGGCGCATGGCTCCCTCCATGACTTCGGCCACGGGGCCGAGGTCAAACACGCGGGTGTCGGGCTCGGGATACACCTCGTCGACCGACGGGATAAAAGCGTAGTCGACACCGGCCGAGCTAAGCAGCGCGGCGTCGGCCTCCTCGGTGCGCGGATAGGTGGCGAGGTCGGTGGGGTTGTTGAACTGTGTGGGGTTGACAAACACGCTCACCACTACGGTGTCGTTTTCGCGGCGGGCACGCTCTATGAGCGATAGATGGCCGGCGTGGAGTGCTCCCATGGTGGGTACAAGTCCTATGGTGCCGCGTGAACGGGCATCGTCGAGCTTGGCTTTTAATTCAGCGACTGTGCGAATTATTTCCATTGTTATCGGTTACTGCTGTTGGGAATGATGGGCATATGCCAATCAGATTCAGAGTGCAAAATTAGGCATAATTATCAATTAACGCAAATCTTTATGGGTGTGTGATGAGTTGTCAAAGAGAAAAAAACAGTAATTTTGCAGCCATGCAACAGGAATTTGCCTCAAGGTTATTGGAGGAGGCCGTGACAGAGCTGTCGCGGCTGCCGGGAATAGGCCGCAAGACCGCGCTGCGGCTGGCTCTGCATCTGCTGCGGGCCGACGAACAGGTGGGTGTGGCTCTTGGCCAGTCCATAATAAACATGCGTCGCGGCGTGAGATATTGCGGGGTGTGTCACAACATCTCGGAGACTGATGTGTGTCCGATATGTGCCGACGGCCGCCGCGACCGCTCGACGGTGTGTGTGGTGGAGAATGTCAAGGATGTGATGAGTTTTGAGAACACCGGGCAGTACAGCGGTGTGTATCATGTGCTCGGTGGCATCATATCGCCTATGGACGGTGTGGGGCCCGAGTCGCTCGAGATTGATTCGCTTGAGGAGCGCGTGGCTTCGGGCGAAATCAGCGAGGTGATACTCGCGCTTAGTGCCACTATGGAGGGTGAGACCACCAGTTATTACATATACAGGCGTCTGGCTCCGTATATGGATGTGAAAATCACTCAGCTTGCCCGCGGTGTGTCGGTGGGCAATGAAATTGAGTATACCGACGAGATAACCCTCGGCCGCTCGCTTCTCAACCGCACGCTTTTCTCCGACACGATAAAGAGAAACTGAGCATACAGGGATACATAAGGACAAAAGCCTCAGAAGTAACAAAAGTTTCTATTCATCATTCATGACCGATGGTCAGGTTGGATAGAAAACTCAGGTTGCTTTTGAGGCTTTTGTCCCTTGGGTGTATTTTCCTGTCAGAGCATTTTCTGGTAGAGGTAGGCGTCGGTGTAGGAGCCGGATGAGCGTAGCCATGAGCGTAGGCGGCCCGAGATGGTGTAGCCGGCTTTTTCAAAGAGCGCGCGGCTCGGATGGTTGTCGGCTCCGGCTATGCAGTAGAGCTGATGGAGCGAGAGGTGGCGGCGACAGTGGTCGGCCAGCATCTCGAGAGAACTGAGCGCGTAGCCCTGACGCCGATAGGGGGGTGAGATGAGGATGCCGACGGCACATCGCGAGTTGGCCGGGTCGAAGTCATAGAGGTCGACGGTGCCGATGGTCTCGCCCGAGGGGAGTGCTATCATTAGCCGGAGCTGTCGGGCCGAGTATATGTCGCCGTCGTAGGAGTCGACATAGTCCCACAACTGTTTGCGCGAGTAGGGCGCGAGCGTGCAGCCGACGTCCCATACGGCAGGGTCGTTTTCCCAGCGGTAGAGCGTGTCGACATCAATCGGCTCGAGAGCGCGAAGGGTTATTTGTCTTTCAGACAAAGAGTTTAAAGTTTATGTGGTTTAAAGTTTATGAATAGTAAAGTTAAAAGTTTAGAGCATAAAAATTAAACTCTAAACTCTAAACTTTTAACTTTAAACTTTCACTATGCTTGCTCGGTGAGGAAGCGTTCGACGTCGAGGGCGGCTTTGCAACCCATTCCGGCGGCCGAGATGGCCTGGCGATAGGTGGGGTCGGCTACGTCGCCGGCTGCGAAAACACCTTCGATATTGGTGGCTGTGCCCTGGCCCTTGACCTTGATGTAGCCCTGCTCGTCACATTCGAGTTCGGGACGGAATATCTCGGTGTTGGGGTTGTGACCTATGCCGAGGAAGAAGCCGTCGATGGGGAGGTCGTAGCGACGTTCCTGCTCGGTGCCTACATGCTCCACGAGGTGCGCGCCTTCGACAAATTCGGCTCCGTAGAGGCCTACGGTGTTGGTGTTGAAGAGCACGTGGATGTTTTCTTTCTCTTCGACGCGACGCTGCATCACCTTGGATGCGCGCAGGAAGGGCTTGCGCACGATGAGATATACCTCCGAGGCGAGGTTGCTGAGATAGAGAGCTTCCTCACATGCGGTGTCGCCTCCGCCCACTACTGCAACCTTGCGCTTGCGGTAGAAGAAGCCGTCGCATGTGGCGCATGCCGAGACGCCGAGTCCGTTGTATTTCTTTTCGTCCTCAAGACCGAGATATTTGGCCGACGCGCCGGTGGCGATGATTACGGTCTGGGCCTCGATGGTGAGACCTCCGTCGGTGGTGGCTATGAAGGGACGCTTGGAGAAGTCGATGTGGGTCACGATGCCCGGACGGATGTCGGCACCGAAACGGAGAGCCTGGTTGCGCAGGTCGTCCATGAGCTGAGAGCCGAGCACACCCTGGGGATAGCCGGGGAAGTTTTCGACTTCGGTGGTCTGTGTGAGCTGTCCGCCGGGCTGTATGCCTTCGATTACGAGAGGTGCGATGTTGGCACGCGAGGTGTAGATGGCGGCAGTGTAGCCTGCGGGGCCTGAGCCTACGATGAGGCAGCGGGTCTGGATGTCTGACATGGCTTTGTTGTTAAAGTTTTTTACAGTTGAATATTGATGATTAGGGTAAGAGATTATCTTAGGTCTACGACGTTGACGCCGGGAAAGCGTCGTGAGTCGAAGCGGAAGTCGTCGGCCGGCAGACGTGAGCCTGTGCTGACCGAGCGGATGTCGAGCGTCACCTTCTGATTGTTGGTCATGGCGAGGGTGATGCGTGTGGGATAGAGGGTCTTGTCGTCGATGGTGATGTCGGCCGAAGTGATGTCGGCCTTGGGGTTTTTGGCCTTGAGCCTGACAGCAGTCTTGCCAGCCGGTGCTTTGAGAGGCTGAGAGGTATAGGCGGTGGAGAATGTCTTGATGATGGCCAGGGGATTGATCTGGCTTACTTCCTCGGGAGTAGGGGTGATGATGTTGACTTCGCCTATCTGCGAGGAGTAGGTCCACTGGGTCTTGCCGTCATACCACGAGCGCAGGCCGGGCGACGAGATGGTAAACATGTCGCCCTGTATCACGAGCTGTCCGTCGGCCGAATGACCGTCGGCCGAGACGGTGTAAGTGACATAGAGGCTTGGAGCACTCTTGATTTTGGCGGCGCAACGGTCGAGTATGTCGCCCGAGGCGGAAGCCGCGGAGCCGGCGAGCGCGCAGAGCAGCAGGGGTAGCAGTAGGGTTATGATGCGTTTCATCTGTTGTCGAGTATTCGTTCGAGTGAAATGAGGTCGACGAGCACCGAGCGGGGCTTGCCGCCCTGTGATGCTCCTACGATGCCGGCGGCTTCCATCTGGTCCATGATGCGGCCGGCACGGTTGTAACCTATATTATAACGACGCTGGAGCGATGAGGTTGAGGCGGTGTCGCTCGAGACGATAAACCGTGCACACTCGTCAAAGAGCGGGTCGCGGTCGGTGAGCGAGGCCACCGAAGCGGTGTCGTTGCCCTCGGGCACGTATTCGGGCAGTTCGTAGGGTGCGGTGTAGCCTACCTGTTCGCCGATGGAGTCGCAGATGTCGCTCACCTCGGGTGTGTCGATGAAGGCACACTGCACACGTTCGAGTTTGCCGTTGTTGGAGAAGAGCATGTCGCCCTTTCCTATCAGTTGGTTGGCTCCGAGCTGGTCGAGGATAGTGCGTGAGTCGTTGCCCTGGATTACGCGGAAGGCAATACGGCCGGGGATGTTGAGCTTGATATTGCCGGTGATAACGTTGACGGTTGGTCGCTGGGTGGCTATGATGAGGTGGATGCCGGCAGCGCGGGCAACGGCTGCGAGGCGCGACACGGGTTCTTCGATTTCCTTGCCCTGACGTATGATGAGGTCGGCAAACTCGTCGATGACCAGCACGATGTAGGGGAGAAAACGGTGCTTGTTCATGTTGAGCCGTCGGGCTATGAATTTCTCGTTATACTCCTTGATGTTGCGCGCGCCGGCCTTCTCGAGAAGTTTGAGGCGGTTGTCCATCTCGATGCAGAGCGAGTTGAGCACGGTCACCACCTTTGACATGTCGGTGATGATGGCCTCCTCGTCGGGCAGTGCGGCCAGATAGTGACGCTCGAGTTTGCGGTAGAGGCTCAGCTCGACGCGCTTGGGGTCGATGAGCACAAACTTCAGTTCGGCGGGATGTTTCTTGTAGAGGAGTGATGCGATGATTGCGTTGAGCCCTACCGACTTGCCCATGCCGGTCGCACCGGCCACGAGGAGATGGGGCATCTTGGCGAGGTCGGCCATGAATATGTCGCCCGAGATGGTTTTGCCCAGAGCCATGGGGAGCTCCATCTTGTTGTTGCGGTAAGTCTCGCTGTCGAGTACCATGCGCATCGGCACTACCTGCGGGTCCTTGTTGGGGACTTCGATGCCGATGGTGCCTTTGGCGGGGATAGGAGCGATGATACGTATGCCGAGAGCGGCGAGACGCAACTGGAGGTCGTCGCCGAGGCTCTTGATGGAGCGGGTGCGCACTCCGTCGGCCGGGATTATCTCATAGAGGGTTACGGTCGGGCCTATGGTGGCTTCGATGTGTGAGATGGTCACGCCGCAGTTTTTGAGCGTGTTGATGATGCGCTGCTTGTTTTCCTCCATGGTCAGGACGTCGATGCTGGGACCGCTCTCTTTGGCGGGGCGCAGGAGTTCGATGTCGGGAAAACGGAAGTTGGAGAGGTCGGCGCGCGGGTCGTAGGGGGGGAGTCCGCGCGGGTCCACTATGTCGGCATCGGGGTCGTTGATGACGGGAAGCGAGTCGGCAAAGAGCGGGGTGAGCGGCTCGGTGTCGGTCTCCTGTTCAGTCTCCTGCTCGATGTCGGAGTCGGACGATGGGAAGAGGGGCGAATCAATGTCATCGGAGTCTTCGACAATGTGGTCGGTCGTGTCGGATGTGTCGACAGTTTCGTCTGTATCTGTGTCGGCGGTAGGCTCACTATCGGTTACGGCGGGGATGTCGGCAGTCGGGGCCTCGGCGGGTTGTAACGGTGAGGTAACGACAGGCTGCGGAGCCGGCGAGGGTGTCGGGTCGATGACTGCGGCAGCAGACTGAACCGGCTGAATGGGCTGAACCGGTTCCGGCTGAGTGGCGGCTGAGGCTGCGGCGGCTTGTGCAGCGGCAAGGTCGGCGCGCAGACGGTCGTTCTCTTCACGTAGACGACTGTTCTCCTCATTGGCCTCCTGTATGCGTCGTGATTCGCGTCGGGCGCGTCGCTCGGCCTGCTTGGCGCGATAGCCGTCGAGACCTGAGCTAAGTACAGACCATCCGTTGCGCAATTCGTTGATATACAGCATGACCATCATCGACACCAATATAAGGCTTACGGCTATGGCACCCCATATGCCGGTGTAGTCGATGAGCCGCTGATTGAGCAATTGGCCGTGCATGCCACCCCAGTAGACGGGCGATGCTATCTCGTAGGTGATGAGTCCGGCCACGACGGATATTGCCACCGTGGAAAGCAGACATCTCATGGTCATGCCCCAGAATCCGGGGCGGTAGACGCCTATCATCGAGAGTCCGCACGCACCGAGATAAAAGATGAGTATAAAGGCTCCGACACCAACCCAGTCATAGATGAGTGTATGGGCGAGGAGTGCGCCGAAGCGGCGTCCGGCGTTTTCATACATGTCAAGATTGAGCTCGCCGTTGAGCAGCGCGCTCTGGTCGGAACCGAGAGTGAAAAAGTAAGAGCATGACACCACGAAGGTGTAGGCTGCGAAGAAAAACAGTATGATGCCGAAAAACTTGAACATCCTCATGCCGCTGATTGATGCGATGACGTTCTCAAGCCATGCAGGACGCGAGGGGGCGGCCGGTGGGGCTGTTGTGGTGTCATCGGTCCGTGTAGGCTCCTGCCCGCAGGGTTGAGAGATGGCGGTTGAGGCTGTATCGGTGTCCGGCCGGACGGGTTGTGTGACTGTTGTCGGCTGTGGGTCGGAGGAGGTTGTCGTCCCGACGTGGGGATTGAGCATTTCCTCCGGGTCAAAAGAGGTTGAGTCAGAGTAGGATGACTCGTCTATGGGTGAGTAGGTTGTGGGCATACTGCGGGAGATGGTGTTTTGAAAAGCAAAGTTAATAATTTAGATTTGCAAATTCAAACGTTTTTATGATAATTTTCGGCGGTTATAAAGATTGGGCCGTGGCTGAACATCGGAGGGTGGGAGTGCGTTTGAAAGACAGGATACATATATTATAATATAGAATATGACAATGATTCGGTAAAATTTGAGGTCGTTCAGTCTTGGCTAAGCCGCTAACTGAGCCAACCGATGGTTTATTTTCTGAATTATTTTTAGATGCGGAGATTTTCCGC
>NZ_CAJTCF010000066.1:0-24740 GCF_910574735.1 Duncaniella muricolitica
GTACGGTATATTAGAGTGTGGGAACTATAATATAGTGCGCCCTTTGCTGAATGCGCTGTATTTTTATTATTTTACTGTATTATTAACATCTCGAAATAAGTTTGAACAACTTCATTGTTTATATTTAAGATAAATGACGGATTGTGTACCAAGCAGTATCACATATAAGTATTCCACTGCCCAATATGCCGCTAACGTGACATTACAATAACCTAATCCCCATAAGCATAACAGATAAGCAATAGTAGTTATCACCTGAAAAATGAATACCGTCCGTGTCGCTCCCGTTCCGGTTGTAGCATTCAGATAGACGTAACCGGGTAGTGCAAAGAAGTAATTCAATAGCATGACAAGAAAAGGCGGCCATGCAAGCTGTACGATAGCGGGATTTTCCGTATAAGCCCCTATAATGTGCTGGTGAAAGAACAACGCAAAAGTAATCAGTGGAATGCCTGTCGCATATCCTAAATGGATAATCTTATGGCAAAGCGGAAAAACTTTTTTCTTTTCACCTGCTCCAATCAGATTACTCACCAAAGAACCGGTGACACCTGCCAACGCATTGACGATAACGGAAAACAGTGCGGAAACACTTCTTACAATGTTCGATACAGCCAACTCCGTTTCTCCCAAACGTTCGATAGCCACGAAGAACAGAAACCAAATGGCTACACTTGTAAAGAACTGGAGCATACTCCATACCGAGATAGAAAATACCTCTTTCAATATAGTTATATCAATATGCCAGTATAAGCCATACGCTTTTTTATCAATGTGCCGAAACATATATGCAGCCAATACAGCCAGCGAACACATTTCGGCAAATGAAGAAGCGATAGCCGCTCCCGATATACCCATATCGAAGCCGAATATCAGGAGCCAGTTCAGCGGAATGTTTACCAGTACGGCAGTGAAAGCTGCCATGTTCAGAACTTTTGTCTGTGTAATGCCTACCAAAAACGAGCGTAACGCAAGGAACGGGAAAGAGAACAACAATCCCCAAATACGCCAATCCAAATAACGGATAACCGCATTATAAACATCATCCGAAGTCATCAGATGTTTCAACAGAACGGGAGAAAATATCTTGGATAGCAGACAGAGGAGTACCGCCAGTATCAGCAAGAAAAACAATCCCTGAAAGAACGTTTTTCCCGTTTCTGCATACCACTGCTCTCCGTTTCGGCGGGCAATTACCACTTGCAACCCCAAACTGAACCCGAAGCCGAGCATATAAATTGCCAAGAACCATATTCCGGCAAGGGCAGATGCACCCAGTTCCACGTCACCCACATGTCCTAAAAACAAAGCATCGGTAATATTTATCAGCTGTTCGATAAGGATGCTCATCATTACAGGAAAAGCGATGAGCCAGATTTTCTTATAGGTATAATTCATTTGTTCAAACCAATATGATACAATACATCCTGCCGCTTTAAGCAGCACGACAATCTTATAGATTTATAATAAGGGATAATGACAAAACAATGACAGGCAAACTTAAAACATAAGCCTGTCTATTGCTGAATAGCAATAATTTGAAGTGCTATTCGTTGAGCGTAGCTATATGCACAACTGCCATTTCATATTGTTGAACAACTATTTATTTTTCTGTTAGTTCTGCAAAGATAGCGTTTTTTCCTGAACTTATATTCTTAATTTATCAATTTCTTTCTGAACCCCATCTAAAAAGCGGGAAGCGTGCGCCCCGTCCATTTGCGTGTGGTGGAACTGGAAAGAAACGGTGAGTGTCGTTTTCAGTAGGCAGCGTTTGTATTTGCCCCAAATAAGAAACGGATTATTAAAAATGCCGCTATACATCCCGACAGCACCGTCTATTTCATATTGTGCCAATGCGGAAGTTCCGATAACCATGCTTTCCGTCAAGTCGTTATTGACGCAACTTTCAGCCACTTGTTTGGTAAGTTGCAGATAGTGTTGGTTAAACAAAGATAAATCATCGCAGAAAGGAATATCACATGAACTTACCTCGCCCTCTCTGTTGGCGACAATGGTGTTTACTGCAATGGTATCGTACTGCATCAGTTTACCGCCAACGGGCAGCAGATAAAATTCTTTCACGTTTCTTGCGGCTTTGCCGATGCACCAGCACATCAACATATTAAACTTCATGCCCGATTTCCAGCTGATTTTCACAAGGCGTGACACGTTGAGTGTCTTAAAGAACGTCACCATTGGCATAGGTGCGTTCATCCACATTTCAAAGGCGTATGCCCGGCTGGTTTCTTGGGGATTTACTTCTTTCATACTTAATGCTATTTTCATTTAATGAATCAGGTCGCAAAAGTAGGAGAAGCGTTTGACCCCGGATAGAACAAACGGGACATTTATATGGAATTGGTGAACAAATCGGAATATGGATTTGATACTTTCAGCAAAGACACGGGCGTATATCCGCAGAATTTCTTGAACTCCCGGATAAAGTGCGACTGGTCAGCATAACCACTGGCATATGCTATTTGTGCCTGATTGATTTCTTTGCCCGCTTGATGCTGCATCTGCGCCAAAGCCTTTTGGAAGCGGACGATACGGGTATATTCTTTGGGATTGATGCCTACAAATGAATGAAACAACCGCTCAAACTGTTTTTTACTTAGGCAGGCAATAGAAGATAATTCGTTTACAGAGATTTGCGGAGTGATATATATTCGCTGTATGGCGGCATCTATTCTTTTAACTCTGTATGTGGTATCAGTCAAATTATCGGCAATTTGTGACAACAGCCATTTTTCTATATAGCTTATGCAAATAGAATTATTCTCACAGTTGAATATTCGTGCAGCCAGTTCATTCAAACTCTTGTTTTCAAGGCTGTAACCGGACACTTCTTGATTATAAAAGAGTGAAGTCGGTATGTTCAGAAACATACTCATGGCGTGAGGGTGGAATACAACCACTATCATTTCTGTATTTCCGTCTGCATATAGGTGTGACGAGAAATTAACTTGTCCGCTCACAGTCAGTTTGTCTTGTGCAGCATTCAATTCGGGAATATATAGTGGTGCTTGCTTATGGAAGATGATTTGAGGGCAACCGATAGGAAAAGTCAGGGTATTCAAAAACTGGTTACTTTTGAATACCCAATAATATCTCACGTAAGGTTGCAATAGCTTACATGGCTTGTAAAATTTGAACGTCTCTTGAATCATTTTACAAAAGTAGTAATTTTGTGCTGGTTACGAAGTAAAAAGAGGTAAATGAAACATAGAAACGACTGTGCATAATGACAAAGTCGTTTCTATGATAAGAATTATATTTTCAATCCTTTCGGCCGATTCCCATCTTTCGCATATAGTTCCGAACGCCCGATGATGATATGCCGGACCCTATGAAATTCTCGGTGTTTCGCGTTATTTCACAGGGCTGTGTATCTATCGTATTTTTTTAGGTGTACAATGGAATTTATCCTTTCTGTTGTTCCCACTTGGCATACATCTCCCTTAAAAGCTCCACGATCTCCCGGCTCAGTTTCACAAGATCGATGGTATGTTTCTCCAACTTGTAGAGCAACGCCATCGCCTTCTTCTCTGAAAAGTGGATGCGCAACTCTTTAACGACCTGATTGTAGTTCGTACCGATGGCACGGAACTGGGCGTGGAAGTCCGACAGTTTGGTGTAGTAGTCCACCAGCGTCTTGTCCACCTTCAGCACCCTGAACTTCTGTCCGAAGAAATGCGCCTTGAGAAAGACGGCTTTCGCATACACGTTCGATTCCTCGTACATCGTCAGGAACCTGTTCCACTCCACATCATCGAAGCGCACCATCACGCAGTGCGTCTTCGGATTCAACTTGGGATTTCTCCCGTACTTGCTCTTCTTTTTCATTCTTCTTATTCTTTCAATTTTATGGCTTGTCCATTGTTTAATTTTTAATTAAGGAACCCCGAAATTATCCGACTGCGGAGGATAATTCTGCCCACGGCAGTGCTGGGATTTTCAGTTACTCGGAAGCATTCGAGTAACTGAAAATATACCTTGCTGTGTCTTTGAGGACACAAGAACTCCGATTTACGCCACTTGCAGCCATTAAAAGACAACCATCTGTATGATAGTGATTTATTCGGTATTTCTCACAACTTTGCAGAATAGGGAAAAAGCAAAAAAATGTGGATTGCAGAAAGAGAACGGTTTCCTAATCGTAACCCCGGAAACCTGCATTTTTAACAGCCCGACACTGATTTTGCGCCGTTCTGCGGAGGTTTGCTTACAGCCATTTAGCGCGTGTGAAACTAATTTTGTAACCAAAAACAACTGGTATGAGAGCAACATTCAAAATTCTGTTCTTCGTGAACAGAAGCAAGGAGAAAAACGGTATTGTTCCCATCATGGGGCGAGTGACAATCAACGGAACACAAGCGCAGTTCAGTTGCAAGTATTCCATTGCTATGGAGCAATGGGACACCAAGGCGAACAAAGTGAAGGGGAAAAGCAAGGAAGCCCGTGACATCAACTTCGCCCTCGATAACATCAAGGCGCAAATCATCAAGCACTACCAACGCATATTGGACAAGGAAGCGTATGTGACGGCGGAAATGGTGCGCAACGCCTATCAGGGCATCGGCACGGAGTACGAAACCCTGCTCCGTGCCTTCGATAAACACAATGCGGATTTTGCCAAGCGTGTGGGCAAGGACAGGACAAAGAAAACATACTACAAACACACGATAGCCCGTACCCATGTGGCAAACTTCATCAAGTATTACTACAAGCGGAACGACTTCGGCATGAACGAGCTGACGGAAGACTTCATGAACCAGTATTGCATCTACCTCCGTAACGAGGTGGGCGTGCAGCAATCCACCGTCAAGCTTTATTGCGAGACATTGAAGTCCATCGTGACCCATGCGCACAAGAACGGGCTGATACCGAGAGACCCTTTCGCCGACTGCTGTATCAGCGGCGGTAAGAAGGAGCGGGAGTTCCTCACGGAAGAAGAGGTGCGGACGCTCATGTCGCACCGTTTCGATGACCCGGCAATGACAGTTGTACGTGATCTGTTCGTTTTCGGATGCCTGACGGGAATATCTTTCAGCGACATCAAGAACCTCACCACCGACAACCTTGTCACGATAAACGGCAACCTGTGGGTTTCATCGGTGCGGCAGAAGACGAAAATACCTTTCCACGTGAAGTTGATGGAGAGTGCCTGCAAAATCATCAACCGCTACGAGCCGTTCCGCAGGGGAAAACGCCTGTTCCATGTCTATAGGAACGGATGGACGAATATCCTGCTGAAAAAGATAGCGGCGGAGTGTGGGATAACCAAGAACTTGACTTTCCACATGAGCCGCCATTCGTATGCGGTAATGGCTATCTCAAACGGTATGCCGATAGAGAGCGTCAGCAAGGTGTTGGGGCATACAAAGATTACCACCACGCAGCATTACGCCAAGATAACAACTGAAAAATTAGACAAGGATTTTTCTGTGTTGGAAAGTAAAATTGGAGATAAAATGAAACTTGTTTAATCACCAAATACCATAAGGGATGAAAAGAAACATCATAACAATAAGCAGAACGGGCAATGTCAGTATGCCTGAAAACATTACCGATATATGGATGAGCGAAGCTGAACTTGTCAGCCCGTTCGGTGTTATCGCTCCAACCGTCCGTGCTGCAATCAAAGCAGTCTATAAAAACAGAATACTGAAAGAGTATGAGGTACAGAGGTATATCCACCTGTCGGACAAAATCAGTATGGATGTTTACAGCCTTGAAATGGTTGTCGCTCTTGCTTTCCGCATTAACTCATACGGAGTGGAACGGGTACGCAATGCCATACTTGAAAGAATGTACTTGCGAAAAGAGAAAACAAGTATCTTCTTTTCGCTGGGTAATAGAATGGAAATGTCTAAGTATCAGGCATAAAATATATAGATATGACGACATGAAGTAATGAAACCAATGCGTATTCCCATTGCCGACAATGTATCCATATACATAATTGGGTAGGCGTATTGTCATTCATTCACAGGAATGTGGCAATCCCGAAGAAGCACCTCTCTATAACGGTTGTTTCTTCGGGATTTTTTATTGTTATACTCCCTAACAGGCTGCAAGTTTTTCATTCCGTGTGTTTTTTGCGCCATTCTGCCGTGATTTGCGTATCAAGGTTTCAAGCGGCTCACTCTAACTTTGCACACGACTATTTATCAACCATTTAAGCGTATGAACAATGAGTAAATCAGACATCTGCAAGGAGGAGTTTATCCGAGTGGGTACGACCCTCTACAAGTTAGTGAACCAGCCCCGACTGAACGGTGGCTATGTGAAGAAACGCATCGTGTGGAACAACGAGACCCTGCGGCAGGACTACGGCAAGCACTTTCTCGCCACCGTCCCCAAGTATGACGGCTTCTGCACGGTTCCCGACCATGTGAATTACCGTCCGATAGTGGACAAGTTCCTGAACCTCTATGAACCTATAGACCACAAGCCGATGGAGGGTGATTTTCCCTCTATCCATTCGTTGGTGGAGCACATCTTCGGGGAACAATACGAGTTGGGAATGGACTACCTGCAACTGCTATACCTGCAACCTATTCAAAAGTTACCTATCCTATTATTGGTATCGGAAGAACGCAATACAGGCAAAAGCACGTTCCTGAACTTTCTGAAAGCCTTGTTTCAGAACAATGTCACATTTAACACCAACGAGGACTTCCGCAGCCAGTTCAATTCCGATTGGGCTGGCAAGCTGCTTATCGTGGTGGATGAAGTGTTGCTTAGTCGCAGAGAAGACAGCGAACGGTTGAAAAACCTGAGTACCACATTATCCTACAAGGTGGAAGCCAAAGGCAAAGACCGTGACGAGATAGCGTTCTTCGCCAAGTTCGTGCTGTGTTCCAACAACGAGTATCTGCCTGTCATCATAGATGCAGGGGAAACACGTTATTGGGTGCGCAAGATAGACCGCTTGCAGTCGGACGATACCGACTTCCTGCAAAAACTGAAAGCGGAAATCCCTGCCTTCCTCTACCATTTGCAGCACAGACAGCTATCCACCGAGAAAGAGAGCCGTATGTGGTTTGCCCCGTCATTGCTGCATACCGAAGCCTTGCAGAAGATAATCCGCAGCAACCGCAACAGATTGGAGATAGAGATGTGTGAACTTATACTTGACATCATGGCAAGTACGGGTATCGACACTTTCTCTTTTTGCTGCAACGACATTCTCTCGTTGTTGGCAAACACTTATGTCAAGGCGGAGAAGTACCAAGTGAGGAAGATATTGCAGGAGTGTTGGAAACTGACACCTGCCCACAACACCCTCACATATACCACCTACCAAGTGGACTACAACCGGGAATGCCGTTACTCTCCACTTCGCAGGACAGGAAGGTATTACACCGTGACAAGAGCGTTTTTAGAAACACTATGATTATTTTGATGAAATGATGAATAAGTATATAAAATCATTGGAATACAGTCTGTTATTTTCTCATCAACTTTTCATCAAAGACATTTTACTGATGAAAAGAGAAAGAAACCATCAATATCCTTTCTCTTTCGGTGAATGTTTTGATGAAAGCGTGATGAGGGTCTATCGTGTTGATATACAACAAGAATATTATCCCATTCATCAAATCATCGCTTTATCAACCATCATCAAATCCGTAGAAATATACATTATGAACATCCAAGAAGCAAAAACAATCAGACTGGCAGACTATCTGCAAAGTTTAGGCTACAGCCCCGTCAAGCAGCAGGGCAAAAGCCTTTGGTACAAATCACCGTTCAGGGAGGAAGCGGAAGCATCGTTCAAGGTGAACACCGAACTCAACCAATGGTACGACTTTGGAACAGGCAAGGGCGGTAATATCATCGCATTAGCGCAGGAACTCTACGGTTCGGACTATGTGCCTTACCTGCTTAACAAGATAGCGGAGCAAGCGCCGCACGTCCGTCCCGTGTCTTTCTCTTTTCGCCAGCAGGCATCCGAACCGAGTTTCCAACATTTGGAGGTGAGAGAACTCACGCACCCTGCATTGCTCCGCTACTTGCGGGAGCGTGGAATAAACACCGCATTGGCGCAAGCGGAATGTAAGGAACTGCACTTCGTCCACAACGGCAAGCCTTATTTCGCCATCGGGTTCTCGAATGTGGCTGGAGGCTATGAAGTGCGCAACCGTTTCTTCAAGGGGTGCATCGCCCCGAAGGACATCAGCTATATCCGACAGTCGGGAGAGCCGAGAGAGAAATGTCTCGTGTTTGAGGGGATGATGGACTATCTTTCATTCCTCACCTTGCGGATGAAGAACTGCCCGACCATGCCCAACCTTGACGGGCAGGATTACGTTATTCTCAATTCCGTTTCCAATGTATCCAAAGCTATAGATGTGTTGCACGGATATGAGCGCATACACTGTCTGCTTGACAATGACGAGGCAGGACGGAAAGCGTATTGGGAACTGGCGGCAGAGTTTTCAGGACGTATCAGGGACTTCTCCCACAACTATAACGGACACAAAGACCTGAACGACTACTTGTGTGGTAAGCGACAGAATTTAACCGTCAATCCACCGCCACGAGCCATCGTTAAACCCAAGAAAAAAGGCTTGGGGGTATGAGCCAAAGGATGGAAAAAACGGAAGATGCTCGAAATTCATCCGATGGAATCGGGGAGGTAGCAAGTTGGTGTTTCGGGTGTACCGAAACCACTTGCAACCCACTCCCCGAAATTGTAGGAGCGGCATCCCGTTGGTCTATTCAGTATAAACAGTAACAACATTGAAATATGGAACACAAGGAACGTAACAAGGGCGGTCGCCCCAAAAAGGAAGCGACCGAAAAACTGAAATACCGTATAGCGGTAAAGATGGCGACAGCCGACTACTACCGTCTGCTGACAAAAGCATACGAGGCAGGTGTATCACCGAGTGAGTACATGAGGGAATGCTTCCGAAACAGATATGTGCAGGAACGGCTGTCAAAAGAACAGTCCGATTATGTTCGTCAGCTCTGTGGCATGGCGAACAACCTCAACCAGCTTGCGCATAAGGCGAACGCCGGAGGATTCTCAGAAGCCCGTTGGGATTGTAAAGTTGCGGTAGCAAGAATTCACGAACTGATAAACATGATAGGGATATGATGGCGAAAATCGTAAAGGGAGGCGACTTCAAGGGTGTGGTGGACTACATCCTTGACAAGGATAAGGGTACGCAGGTGGTGGCATACGACGGCTTGTTCATGGAAAACAAGGAAACCATCGCCATGAGTTTCAATGCACAGTCACGGATGAACGGTAAAGTGACGAAGCCTGTCGGACATATAGCGTTGAGTTTTTCCAAGGAGGACGAGCCACGCCTGACCAACCGAGTTATGGCAGGCATCGCACTCGAATACATGAAGAAGATGGACATACGGGACACGCAGTTCTTCATCGCCCGCCACTTTGACAAGGAGCATCCGCACGTGCATATCGCCTTCAACCGCATAGACAACAACGGCGCCACCATTTCTGACAGGAACGAGCGGTTACGCAGCACCCATATCTGTAAGGAACTTACCTTGAAATACGGTCTGCACATGGCGGATGGAAAGGATAATGTCAAGCGCAACCGACTAAAAGAGCCGGATAAGACGAAGTACGAATTATATGACATTCTGAAAAAGGAAGTCGGCAGGTGTGGTAACTGGAACGTGCTTGTCGCCAATCTGCAACGTCAGGGGGTGGAAGTGCGCTTCAAATACAAGGGGCGGACAGATGAGGTGCAGGGTGTTATATTCGTCAAGAACGGTTATCATTTCAACGGTTCCAAAGTGGACAGGCGTTTCAGTTACTCCAAGATAGATGCAGCCTTGCAACGCAACAGGCAGGAAGAACGGAAGGGTATGACAACTCCATCACGTGAAACAGTCACACCAAGTGCTCCATCCTACTCGGAACACAATGAGATTTTCAACGGCTCGTTGGGATTGCTTAACGGCAGTGGTTACAACGCCACCGATGCGGAAGCCAATCAGGAGATGGCGGATATGCTTCGCAGGAAGAAGAAACGCAAACGGGGAATGAGGTTGTAAAATAGAATTTGACTTACCCTATTTATGGATGCGGAATATAATTCTCTAAAATTGAGAACAATTCCGCATTATTTTGATATAAAATGTGCTCATAATCAAATTAAAATAGGAGAATGAGATGTTCGTTCTTGAATAGAAAGTATATAGTTTTGCATATAATACCAGTCAGGTTCTCCCTTTTTATCAGCAGGTAAAGTAATAGTTTGGGCAAGAAGTTTTTCTTTTGTTACTGCATCACCCCAATGATATTTACTTTTCAGTGAGCATCTTAATACTGTAATAATGAATAGCAGAATTTGTTCATTTCCATTGTCGTTACAATAAAGAACAATATTATGACTGTCATTCGAAACAAAATCACTCTTTTGATAGGTTAGTGTGAAAGTTTTGCCACCTATAAGAATACAATTACCTTTAATTAGATTATAATTTGTCGCGTCAATATAAGCAACAACACCATTATTGACACTACTTGCAGTGACGAAAGGCGTTGTTCCAGAGCCGTCATTTATATTCCTATTTAGAATATTTCCCGTATTCTTCGCGTTAAAATAGTCACCAATAACAAATTCCTTCCAAGTACTTTTTTCTATACGCTTGTTTTTACCCCCCCCTATAACTTTTGTTAACATATTCAGTGATAATTGCGTTTTTTTCTCAATGGACTTCATATATCGCTCAATATACTCCCAATTCGGTAGACCATTTTTTGTAACAGGCAAATAGATGACACTACTTTTCATATCTTCTATTTTCCATTTGTCTGTATATGCATAATTCTTTCCAACAGACCTTACTAATGGTGCTATAAATAGCGCTATATATTTGTTCATTGAAAATTTTGGATACAAAACATTTACATCATCTGTAGCCCAAAATTTCTTATCTTGATAATAAGTTTGACCGATTGAACCATTGTAGCATACGGTTAATGTCCCTGCAGGGTGAGTTTCTTCACTATTGCCGATATGATTAGTTATTCCGTTGTTAAATGCAGTTGCTCCAACGTAACGAATATCACCTTCTTTCATGTCTTTTTTTGTCAATCTGCTTCCTTTGACAATATCAAACAGACTTCCCAGCATAAAGGGTTTCCAATCTTGTATGTCTATTCGTTTCATAATTTTGTTTACTTGGAAAATTCGATTATTACAGTATCGCTATTTTCATTTATAGTACTACTATACAGCACGGATTTCATAACTTTTTCATTGAAATCTTTCACATCTATACCCCTTTGAAACATTTCGTAATCCATCATTGTTTTAACAAAATCCTCTTCAAATATTTCAAAAGGAGCAGTAGGCATTTGATATGAAATATGTTCTAATGGATTGATTATTTGTCGAGTGCCGTATATTGAATCTTCTCCGTCTCTGATTGCACCAATCCAATAATCCTCTTTTTCTTGCCAACGTTCCTTTATATCTTGCCGTCCTTGATTTTTTACTGTTTCCAAGCCGTCCTCTTCTATATAATAGCCAATAATATTGCGCATATTCTGTGGCTTTCCTGCTTCAAAAACAAATATTGAAGTAGTTACTCCGACACCAAAAAATAAATTTTCGGGCAACTTTATTATAGTCGTCAATGTATTGTTTTTTAGTAGTTTGTTGCCATATTTCTTGTCAATGTAATCCTTTTCCAATTTTTTATCGGGCAAGATGAATGCACACTTTGTTCCAATAGGCACAGACTTTAAAACGTTGTCAACTATCTTCAAACAACCATACTTTCGTTCATAAGGTGGATTCATCAAGACTTTTGTTATTTTCTTATCTTTAATCCATTCACAAGCCTCATCTGTACGAGTGTCAAGCTGTTCGAGATTTGTTTTTCCATCTTTGTGAATAAGCATGTTAGCGCAAGCAAGAGCAAAAATTTCTCTGTCAAATTCAATACCAAACAATTGACTAGACTTGATTAATGCTGCTTCAGATGTATTTACACCTCCAGCTTCTTTCACCATATTACACATGGCTTTTACAAGAAATGCTCCCGAGCCGCATGTAGCATCAAGAACACGGTCATGTTGATTTACATCTATGAGCCTATACATAAAAGATGTGATATGGTCAGGAGTGAAGACTTGTCCACTTTCTGATTTCTTTTTGTATCGGTTGAACTCGTTAAAGAATATTCCCATCACATCTTCACCATTCCAATAATCAGAGTTTACGCAATCTGAAATCTCAGAAACCCAAGAAATAAAATTATCAATAGCATCTTGATTATTAGTCATATTCATCTTTATTTCAGAATAGACTTCAACAAGAAGGTCTAATTTCAGATTTTGTTTTCTGTCTTTTTCGAGAGATTTTGATAATGTATTAAGAATAGAGGAAGTCATAAGACTATATTCCATTCCTTTTTCCAACATAGCCCCATACCTCTTTGCTACCAAAGCGCAAGCAGTAATAATCATCCTGTGGTATAGGTTTTTAATGCCAAATTGAATATGCAAACAATCGTTTATCTTTTTTGTTAGGGAATAAATTTGTTGCTTGTTGATTTTGTTTTCCCTAAAAAGAGCAATATAGTAACGTTTGTTTTGAAGTGTCGTCGCAACATCGCTTATTTCTTCGCAGTTCTTATTATCTTTCGTGTATTTAATTACTCGAATATCAGTACCATTATATAGTATTCCAACAATACGTTTATATTGCTGAGATGTTATTTCTACATTTTTTACCAACTCGGCGTAATGCTTTTCAGAAAAGATATTCTCCTTTTCTGACTTTGCTTCAAGAATAAGTGCAACGTCCTGTGTATCTGATGGTAAATACCATCCATCGGGTTTGTCAGAAATTCCCTTAAAACCTAATTGGTTAAAGGTTGTAATTTGACCTGTACCTTGTTTGATATTAGGCTCTTTTTCGTCAAAACCAAGTATTTTC
The DNA here is from genome assembly GCF_910574735.1 of Duncaniella muricolitica. Classification (NCBI taxonomy): domain Bacteria; kingdom Pseudomonadati; phylum Bacteroidota; class Bacteroidia; order Bacteroidales; family Muribaculaceae; genus Duncaniella; species Duncaniella muricolitica. The sequence goes on from NZ_CAJTCF010000066.1 coordinate 12,942, forward strand.
TTTGCGCTATCTCTTATTTCGTCTTCTGTCCGAATCATAATATCTTTGCGATTTGACTATTTGTTAGGTAACAACAACTCCCTGACATCCACATTTAAGATGTCTGCAATTTGATATAAAACAGGAATAGGGGGTTGAATCTTATTAGTCGCATATAGATTTACCATATTGAAACTTTTACCGAGCCTATCTGCCAATTTTGTTTGGCTGATACCTCGTACTTCCAAAACCTCTTTTATCCTATTCATACTCGTATTTGTCTTTCGACGGCAAAGATACACAATTTTATTTGGTAATTGATGTCTATATATAGGAAAAGTTGTACCTTTGTACCAAACAATAGCGTTATTTGAAAAAGCAAATTTGAGAAATACGATGAAGCCTGCAAGTTGGCATATCGTAACCCGTTAGAATGTTGAATTGATGTAAATGCCTTAATATCAGAGCATACAATTAAGCAAAACTCTTTTGAGGACACAAGAATCCTCCGCCTGTCGGATTGGTCTGTGAGTATAATAACTCATTTGGAATATCAGTCAAGCCGATGGAGTATATCCACCGACTTGATTGGTTCTACCGTAATCCGCTCAGAGTTTGCGCCACTGCTTGATATCCTCCCGGTAGGTTTCAAGGTGCAGGCGGGCGAGGTTTTCGATAAGTCCCGACGCACTCATGCCACGCCCGCCGAGACGGCGGACAATCCCGTCCAGTTGGTCACGCACCTCACCGCTGACGAACACAGGCTTGCGGTCGGTTATCTTGGGTACTCGCAGGTAAGCGGTACGGTACTCGTCCAGCGACAGCCTGCGTTGTTTGCTGCTGACACGCTTCTGCGGCACTGCCATATCTTCAGGTGTTTCGCCTGACGGTTCATCCACCGTAGTTGTTTCCGCTTTTTTCGTGACGGTCCTGCCGGGTTGTGACAGCCGTTCCGGATCCAGACCGATGTTCCGGTAGAAATCGTCCATATACTTCTCACTGCGGGATTCCCTGCGTCCCATTCTTTCCACGATTTCACGAGCCTGCTGCTCACTGATACTTGGTTCTCTTTTCATAAGAATAAAACAGGTTGATTAAGTTATTACTGTGGTCTTGGTCTGTGCCTTGACCGATTATCGCAAGTAAAGTAAGATACTTTAGTGCAGTCAGTCAAGCGTTTGGAGCCGATCAGGCAATTTTGTGCGATTTTGCTTTATGATGACAGAGATATTGGTGAGGACTTCACAGATTCGCCGGACGTGAATAGCCGGAAGAACAAAGGTGCGATTACAGTCAGGTTTGAATTAAGCCCTTGTTTTCACTCTTGCCACATTGCTGATTTCCGGGATTAAGAATATACACCAAATCTGTGCCAACCTCTACCAACCTGTGCCACATGCTTCCACTTCCGGGAAATCCATTGCCGGATAACAGATTATGTATTCCTTTGCGGCAAAAGAAACAGTAACAATAAAAAGTATGTATATGGAAATCGTATCAATTGAAAGAAAGACCTTTGAGGCGATGGTCGCCAAGTTCGACCGTTTCGTCCGCCACATGGATGCCATCTGTCAGCGGCACGGAGAGAAGACAATGGGCGAGTGGATGGACAATCAGGACGTTTGCCGGATACTCAACATCAGCCCACGCACGTTGCAGACCCTTCGGGACAATGGGACGCTGGCTTACTCGCAGATAAGCCACAAGACCTACTACCGTCCCGATGATGTACAGCGCATTGTTTCCGTTGTGGAGGACAGGCGCAAAGAAGCAAAGTTCAAAGGAAGAACTATATAAACTTGATGAAATGAACGAAGTAAACTAACAATACTCACTAAATCCAAAGTAACATGAATGAACTGATTAACAAGGACAACGAGTGGATAATCCACTTCATGGGCAGTCTCGACCGTCTTTTGGACAGCTTCGAACATCTGACCGCCAATTACCGCCCGACACTGAACGGTGAACGTTTCTTCACCGACAAGGAGGTGTCGGCTCGGCTGAAGGTGAGCCGCCGGACGCTTCAGAACTACCGAAACGAAGGGCGTATCGCCTATATCCAGTTGGGCGGCAAAATCCTCTACCGTGAATCCGACATCGAAAGGATGCTGGCTGACGGCTACCGCTCTGTCTATCGACAGGCTGCAATCTGATTTTCTTGAAGGAGCGCAGTTTGCCGTCTGCCCTATGATTGCGGAGCAATGGACTTTCGGCAAAAAGAGAAAGGAACGGTTTACGGATGGAGCGTCAAAATCCCGTTTCGTCTGTAAGCCGTTCCTCTCTTCTTTCTTCTGATTTCCCGCCAGTCGCTTGTTTCCGTTGCCGGATGCTCTTCAAGCGTATGGCAGGCAGTGACAAGGTTTTCGGGCTGAATACACTCCAAAGGAGGAAGATTCTGCCCGAAACGGCTCTGCCGCCCGACCTTGCCGCTGCCATCAAGCCATACGCTACCTTTGCATCCGTGCATCGGAAACGAGTGGCTGACGGGATGAACCTCAACTATACCATCGGTTATTACCTCTGACGCTGACAACAAATAGTGTAATCGGTGTAGCTTTCTTAATGGTGCTAATTTCATTTATTATAAACCGTCTGAACAAGACACTCTCTTTACTGCATATCCTGAATGCAACGGCTATAATCACTTCAATGTTATAGACATCATAACTGATACCATCCGGTTGCCTGACATACTTTATCGTGTCAAATTCGTTCAGTTCCTTGTTCTTGTAAATGGTATGAATCGCCTTGCGGATATCGCATGAGAACATCCCGAACAGGTCGGCTATCTCGAATTGTGTCATCCATACGGGTACTGTCGGCATAATGACTACACCCGTTTCACTGATTGTTATTATTCCTCTGTCCATAATGTATTGAATTGATACTGTTTACTTATTGCTGTCTGGCTTTTCGCCGGTAGATTGTATCTTCCTGCGTTCCATTAGCTTGTCCATGTCCTTCGAGATTTTATCATCGGTTATCCGTGCGTAACCCTGTGTCGTCCGGATATTGGAATGTCCCATCATTTTAGCGATGCTCTCGATAGGTATATCCGCCGAAATCAGGAATGTTCCGAAGCTGTGCCGACTTTGATGATAGGACAAGTTATCCTCTTTCCCTATGATAACGCCCATCTCATGGATATCAAACCACAGGGCATCCCGATTGGGAAGCGGGAACACGGGATGTTCATCGTCAGTCGTGTTATACAGCGACAATATCCGCTCCGCTATGGGATGCAGTGGAATGAACGCCTCTATCTTTGTCTTCTTGCGGTTGATGCGGATGTACCGCCTACCATCCGCATTCGTCCCGATATGATGTGGATGCAGGAGCATTATATCCACATACGCCAGTCCGGTCAGGGTCGAAAAGATGAAAGCCCGTCTTGCCAGTTCCATCCGCTTGTCATACATCGGGGTGGAAAGTATCTTCTTGAACTCCTCACGGCTGATATACTTGTGCCTTGCTTCCGACTTTGGTTCGTATTCCAGATCCTCGCAGGGATTCACACGGATAATCTCTTTATCGACAGCCAAATAAAGCAGGCGGTTCAACCAACGCAGGCAATGGTTGGTTTGGGAAGCCCCGAAATTCTTGCATCTCTTCAAAAACGCTTTGTAGGCTTTGCCGAAGTCTTCCGTGACTTCTTCAAGGCCTATGTCTTTCTTGCCCAAAGACATGAGATAATTTGTCAGGTACTTCTGGTAATACATTGAACTCCGATAGGAAGAAGTTGAGTCTATTTCCTCGGAATGTTTCTTCAAACGCTCCTTTTCCCATTCCCCCATTTGCAGGAGGGTCGTCGGATGGATGTTGTTCAAGGTGATATGGTTCTTCAGCATCTCCGCACTGACCACACCTTGCGATTTCAGTATCTCTAAGTAGGCTTCTTCCATCAGGCGCAGGTATTCCCGTAAACGGTTGTTCTCCCTTGCGGACTTTATCTCGTTCTTCCTGCCGTTCCAGTCTTCCGGTCTGCAATAAATTCCGGGACTGATGACGGTCTGTTTGCCGTCAATGGTTATACGACACAATACGGCGGTCGTACCGTCAGCCTTTACCTTGCTGCGGTTGATGTAGGGTAATAATGAAAATGTACTTCGCATATTATTCTTTAAGTGTTAAAGAGTGAGTTTGAAATCTTCGGTCGCTTTAATGAACTTGTCCATGTCCTCAAATAGTTTTTTCGGGCTTACACGGGCATATACCTGAGTGGTGGAGATATCGGAGTGTCCCAACATCCTGCTGATGGTCTCTATCGGAACGCCTGCTTCAAGCGTTATCAACGAGGCAAAGCTATGGCGGGCCTGATGGTAGCACAAGTCATCCTTGATTCCTGACAATGCCGCCAACGCTTTCATGTGCCTTCTGAGATTTGACCAGCGAAGTAAAGGAAACAAGGTTTCCCTGTCCTCACTATGGTACTTATTGATAAGCGCAATAGCTTCGGGCAATAGTTTTACGCTGGCACGGAGTTCGTTCTTCTTTCTGCGGTATTTCAGCCACAAAGCCCCGTCCTTATCCGGATATAAATTGGTATGTGTAATTGAAACGACATCTGCATAAGAGACTCCGGTATAGCATCCGAAGAGAAACATATCCCTTGCCAGCATGTGGGATTTGCGGTAAGCAGGTATTTCCACATCCCGGATTTTCTCAAACGATTCACGGCTTAATGCCCGTGGTGTCGTTTCAGTCTTCTTCGGCAAGGTAAAATGCTGGAAATGGCTCCTGTCGGCATACCCCTTCTTATAAGCCAGACGGCATATCTTCTTCAGGATGGCAAGATGATGGCGGACGGTATCTATCGCATATCCCTTGTTTTCCATAGCGAATGCTTGATAGTCGTGGATGAACTGTTCCGTCAGTTGCCCGAATGACAGGTCCTTGACCTTGTACTGATGCTCGATGAACTCTCCGAGGGTCAGACGCATATAGTGATAGCCGGGATAAGTTCCTTTCGCGCGGTCTATGCCGATACGGGCTTTGAGGTCGTCACAGACAACATCCGTCATTTTCATGAGAGTCATCTGTGTTTCCATGCTGCCTTGAAAATGATTCTTCACATCGGTGGCTTCAAAATCCACTTTACGACTCACAAGGCTGTTGAAAGCGTTGTTCACCGCCAACAGCAGTTTTTCAATCCTGGTATTGGTTTCCACAGCTTCCTTGCTCTTGCCGTTCAGACGGCTTTCACGTGGATTCCACAATTCAGGCGTGCAGGACAGCTTGCATCCGAACTGTGCCATCGTGCGGTTCACGGTGATTCTTCCCATTATCGGGGCTTTACCCGATTTGTCCAGTCCGCTCTTTTTGAGGTAGAGCAACACCTTGAATTTTTCTACTTTCATACGCTTATATTTTTTAGTGCAAAATTACTTGCCGTATAAGCGTTCCTTGATATGCAAAACACTGTGTATGAGCGCAAACAAAACGGTGAGGGTTTCTTTTCATTGCCTGCCGTTACCTATTCCCGTTTCGGTAACTGCCCGGCTAACGGTTTGGTAACTGAACAACCTCAATATTCCGTTATTATTTGCATTTTCTCCACTTGGCAGAATGCTGAAACAAAGATCATTTCAAACGGTTTACGTTTTATCCTCACCTGTCCGCTTTTCCTTGCACAGCCTATCACTTTCCATTTCGCCCGCCACAGTTTCGCTGTAAATGTGCTTGGTGCAGGAGCGAACATCAAGACCGTTGCCTCTCTAATGGGACATTCAAGTATCAAGATGACCGAGAAATATCTCCACGTCATTGACCAGCAGAAGCAGGACGCAATCAACAGCCTCGGCGACCTTGACTATGACTGCGAGGCGGTCAGCATGTAGATTTTACACCGTGGCATTTTTGACACTTTGGCACTTTTGGAACTCTCCGACCGACATCGGAGGGTTCTTCTTTTTTCCGGCGGTCATCATCTATGAATTTTGGTTTGGTTCAGTACGGGGGGTATATATAGGGCAAATCCGAACCAAGACAATATATGAGGGCAGAGAAAAGAAAAAACGATGAAAAACGCTCGCATTTTCTGCATTATCCGCATTTTGGAACTTGAAAATGCAGGAAATGCAGATAGTGTGGCGGTGTCAGTCAACATTTTTCAGGAATTATCCCATTGCACACCTTGCATTCTTGCACACTTTGAAAATGCCAAAGTGTCAAAAATGCCACGGGGTAATATTGAAATAACACAGATACCACACACCCTTATTCCTTGATGAAGCTGACCCTTGATTGTGCAAAAGTGCAAAGAATGCAAGGGGGACAATGAGAAAAATCGGATTTTCGTAATCGGCAAGATACCGTCTAACTACCTCAAAAGGCTCTCTCCCGACGGTCGGATATAATCACTAAATTGCTACAGTCATTGCAGTGGATGTGTTGACTTAAACGAATACTGTCATTACACTGACTATCGTCATTATGACGATGAGAAAAAAGGAGTGCAAGGATATGTTTCGGGATTCCTTTTTCTCCGAAAAGCCACCGCCGAAACCGCAGTCACTGCCGTGACCGCTCTTTGTTTTTCTCATTGCCATAGGAGGTCGTTTTAGGGTGGAGCGAGTTTATGTTTAGGTATTACCTGTAATCCCAAAACGCTCCACAACCTCATCACCCAATAATGCCCTCTAACATCAATGATGAAATGACTGAATGATTAATCATTTAAATGACAAAATGACTGAGTGACTAATCATCTAATCATTCAGTCATTCCGTAAATCAATATCAAAGCCAATGCGAAATACAACCACAACACCGTCATGGAAATTACACCGACAGGAAATTCCTTAGCTCATTAGGGAATTTTCCAAGCCGCATTGACAAGTCAACGCTGAAAATATCCCGAATGAGCCAAAGGTCAACCTTTGGAATCCGAGGATTATTGAATACCTTTTGGAAAACAAATTGTACTCAACTAAGATTAACCCTTCTGATTAATAAATCCTTCGTATCCATCTTTCCTTATCTTTCATTCCCCATTGGACATGCCACGCTCTGCCATTAGTCTTATCCAGCAGAAGGAATTGATACATATTCTGTGTTGGATAAAGTTCAAACAAACTGCCACTGCTCCATGAGAGGTCTTCATTGTTAATAGAAACAGACCCTTCCTTATCGGTGTCCAAAGACCATTGAACTTGCTCTATTCTCCCAGTTCGTGTATCCAATTTAAGAAAGTTATATATGTTCTCTGTTGGATAGAATTTATATCGGTCATTTGCTTCACTCTTGAGAATTCTCATATCTATATCCTCAAGTATTGTTGCTATATATGAAGATATAGAGTCATTCTTGTTACTTGTCGAAGTCTCACCCTGTGCCGAAGAGCTTAATGCACAGAGCAGCGCAAATGTTAAGAGTATAAATTTCCTCATAATAAAGATTGTTGTTATATGTCATCTTCAATTTTGGCATTTCTGTGATAACCATGACGGATAAATAGATCTACAAAAATAAGTTCTTTGTACCATACTCCCTCGGGATTCTTCTTATTCTGCATGCGAAAGAAACCTCTAACAGGAATGTCATTGTCATTGATTATCTTCTTGAACCATTTTGAATCCATAACAATGACTTCCTGACCACATTGATTTATAACCTTCTTCTTTTCTACATATTCAAGTGGCGTTCCAGCAACCGCAGTAAATGTGCCTTGAGGAATAATTAGAGTCTCGACTTTTATATATTTCTTAACGGCTAAATATACGGCAATAAAGCGAAGTCGAATTCCAATTTCATCAATGCGATGTTGAATAGTACCAGCCAACAAGTTATCATCATATAAAATTGAGTCAATCATTAATAATTTGGGCTGTCCATCAACAAATTCATATCCGGCAGAGAAATGGAACATACTATGTCCGTTTTGTTCATTAAAGAACCAAATATTCAATTGATTGTCGCCAAAACCATAAACTAAGGTTTCATTGTTACGAAGTATAAGAATACCACACTCATCCGTTTCGCTAAACTCTTTGAATAAATCCGGCATGATTTTTTCAAAAGCTGGTGCGCTTTTCTCCATAACTCTTTCGAAGGAAGGCATTACAAGTTCAGGCAATCCCCATTTGGGTTTCATCGCTCGTATTTCCTTTAAATGTTTCAACTCTTCATTGAGAATTTCATAGTTCTCTCTATTTTGAGGAGCGGCGAACGTCAAACCCTCCTGAAATCCAGGTGTGTCAGGATTAAGCAACCAAGTGATAATAGGGCGTTTTTTGATTATCATAACGTGCTATGGGATTAGTAAATTTCTTCTTGGACCTTCTCAATCATATCAGAAATATCGTTCGACGATGATATTGCGATCATAACTTTTGAGATTGCCTCATAATCTTCTTTTGGATATGCAGACTTCTCATTAAAATCCTCATCACAAAAGAATACATATTCTCCGAATAAATCAAGAGTTCCTGCCCCATTGAGGCTTTTGAATTTGTGATATACTTTCCACCCGTTAAAATCACCAATCTTCAACAAAGCCTCTGCTTCCAAATAGGATTGTCTGCTTTTTATTTTGGAGAATTGGTTTTGGATTCGGTCTTTTGTCTTATCCAAAAGTCGTTGATTGTTATCTCGTTCTTCTTTTGCCCTGCGGTATTCCCCCTTACTATATGCTGATGAATATCCACTCGGAGACCAAATCTCCATAGAACTTTCAGCACTTTCGATTTTATCTGCATACTCCTGTGCTGATTGAAAAAGCTTCAACATATCCAATGTGAGTTCAATTGCCTCCCTATCCGTTGATAGCGCAACAAAAGAACTATCAACTTTTGTTTGCAGTGGTTCATAACTATCAAAATGATATAAAACACCTTTAAGATAATTAGCTGCCATTTCTTGTGCCTTTTCTTCTTTGGATTGTCCACAAGAACATAATCCTATAAGGGCAACAAGAGTAATAATCAAGGATTTCGTTTTCATATCGCAGGGGTTCGATTGGTTGATGTTGTTCTACTTGCAACTCCTTAAGCAGACTAATTAAAACACAAAGCGTGGAACTGCAATGCCACGTCTTAGAATGGAGGCCCTGAGAAAGCCTGTGAGCAGATGTAACAATAGCAGCCCACGCCATAGCGTGAGAACCACTATGCTACTCTTGCTCTGTCGAAGTTTCTCAGGTTTCCACTCTCAAGAGATAAGCATAACGCTTCTTATTTTTCAAAATGTCGTGATGGGATTACTCCCAATCAATTGCAAAGTTACGACTTTTTGTGTTGCGAGTCAATAGGCTGGGCAAAAATAAGTTTGGTTTGGTTCTATATATAGATATATAAACCGAACCAAATCTATAAATATATGCGATGCAAAAGAGAAATGCCCACCTAAATTTTTCTTTTCACCAGCCCATATCCCTACACCAACCTTACCACCGAAAGAAGAAAATCAAGGCAAATAAATAAAGTTAACGACAGCAAATTATCTATAATTCGTTTCTATGCGTTTTCGGACAGCTCTCTATTTAGTACGAATTTAGTACATCTTCATACAATTATATCATTGATAATCAGCATTAATATACCTTAAACTAAAATTGTGTTTAGTTTTAACTGAAATTTAATTTTACAAGTGAGCTAGGAGCAATTTAATAGTTGCGAAGTCAATCATCTCTTCTGCGGATTCAGTAGAGGCTTCATAGTTTCTAGTCAATCTGCGGAAACTGTCAAGCCATGCAAATGTTCTCTCAACTACCCATCTGAGGGGTTTGGGAGTGAATCCCTTGACTCCGTCAGGCGTATTACTGACTTCAAGTTCAATCTGCAGATCTTGTTTTATCTGCTCTGCTATTTCACCTCGATAACCTCGGTCAGAGAGAATCTTTTTGAGAGTTCTCCATGTATATGCAGTCACTTGACAAAGTCTGAAAGCCAATTTGGAATCATGTTTGGACGCTGTGTCGACAGTCCTGCCAAGAATGAATCCGTTGCGGTCAACCACAATGTTACGTTTGATGCCCTTTACCCTCTTGTTTGCATCAAAACCGTTGTCGCTGTGGCGATTGCCCCATTTTACACTTTGTGCGTCAAGAGCTCCGATGGTCGGAAGTTCATTTTGTCTTCGCTTCCTTCGTATTTTCATGACAAGTTTCTCAATACAGTGTTCAATTCTTCCGTCTTGTCTCCATTTGCGAAAATGCCAGTACACTGCCTGCCATTTGGGAAAGTCTTTTGGAAGCATGCGCCACTGGCAGCCGCTAACCAAAAGATAGAGAACGGCCTCGAATATGGAGCGCAAGGAATATTTGCGGTGTCTGCAATCATTTTCAAAGAATACTTTGTTTATATAAGACCATTGACCCTCGGTCAGATGTGTCTGATAGAAGAATATTTTATGCATATTCAAAAACCTTTTTCTCCTTTCAACACTCTGATTGAGGGTTTTGTGTGCTCCTTAATGTTTAAATTGGTTTAAAACTAAACATACTCTAAGAGTCGACTAAAATATTCAGCGCAATTTATTTACCCGATAAGTCAAATCAGAATATGAGGCTATATAACAACTGAACTGCACCCCAAAAGTTTTGTGTTCAACTTTTGGGGTGCAGTTCAAAATTTAGTCTACACGATGTTTTCCATATGGAAAATACAGAGTAGACCATTCTTTGTATTGTGTCAAGGTTGCGGGCGGCCTTTGCCGACTTGCGCTTCACCTTGTCTTGCAGCAGATTTACATCCAGTCCCCAATGCATACTTTCTATCGACCAGTGATGGCGCACAATGGAGCCCAGGAAAGGAGTGTATGCCGGCAGACTGCTTACATACAGCCGTTTCTCACGTGTATGTTTCGCGGTTGTCTTTCTGACGGTCTGGGCCATGTATTCTATAATCATCATGTTTCCGCCCCATTTCTCCTTGTCGGCAATCATTTCGAGGCCGTCATATATGTTGTATGTTCTTGTCTCGATTCTTCCATGACCGAGTTCGGGACCTTCCGTATAAGAATACAGCGGCTTATGCTCTTTGAGTCTGTCTTCCACTCCGTAACGCAACGAAGGCTGGTTGGCCTTGAGTTCAATGAGAAAATCCGCCCCTTTACCTCTTATCCTGTCTATGATGTCCTCTTGCATGGGCATGGCGTCGGCTGTCACAATCTTTCCGGCAAGACCGAGTTTGTCGATAAGCTGTGGGACAGCCTTTATTTCATTGCTTCTCTCCTGACAGGCCTCTGTAGCCAGCGTTATACCTGTGTTGAACGAGTAAGCCGACACGATATCAGGATTTCGCCCGTTCGCCAGAACTGTGCCCCGCTCGGCCTTGCCGTCAACACAGATTATCTCCCGGTCCCCGGATCAGCTCCGCAACTGAGCATGAAACACTTCGACAAATTCCTGCATCCAGTCGGCCATGGCGCAGTCATTTATGCCATTATCCACTCGGCAAAGGATCGCTTCGGACGGCACGCCATTTTTCAACATCCCCATTTTGCGGAACCTTTTGATATTGTGTTTGCCGAAAGCAATTATATCGGCACGGCCGACAAATCCGGAGGTACGGCCAAGTACCATCAGCATTATGATATCCCGGAGTCTGTAACGGTGGTTTCCCTTGCCTGTTCTGCGGAAGTCGGGCACAGACGAGGCAAAATCAACCAGTCTGTCCATGATGCTGCCCGTAGGGTAAAAACGATATTTCTGGGTCAAGCCGAAATGGCGGTGCATGGATTTTGAGAAAAGTGTTAAATTTGCGGTATGAAAACCGCAGATGCAATATGGATGTGCCTGCCCGAGGGCATGGACGAACTATTTGAGATGGTGCGCTTCGAGCGCACGGAACAGTCCTATGACATATGGCTTGACGAAAAG
>NZ_CAJTCF010000067.1:0-24363 GCF_910574735.1 Duncaniella muricolitica
CTTATACATTAACTTTGTATTCAATAGTTTTGAATACCATAAAGTTACAAAACTTTATGGACATAAAAAAGCCTCAGCTTGTGAAAGTTGAGGCTTTTGCTATTTTTTTTGAGAAATAGTTCTGCAACAACCTCGTCCTTAAAATATAAGGCTGAAAACCCTATATTATCATTATCGGAGAAATAGGGGCTTTTCCATCCGTTAAGAGAATCAAGTTCGTGTTTTGTCATTTTTGATTTATTTGTTGCAATATAATGTGATATGTTGTGACCCATTGACTGAGGTATAGGATAGCGATATCTGGCCATTATTTCTTCGAGCATTAGGTCTATGTCTATGTCGAGTTTGTTGTTGCGCATGTTGAAGCCACTACTGAAATAGTCCAAGCCACAAGCGGCGGCTTCGAGTGTCTGTACTCCACGGTGTACATTATCTTCTGTCACATGGTCATAATTTTGAAATGAGTGGTATATGTCTTTACGTATGTCGTAGCCCATGGTGGTGAGATATCCGATGTCAAGAAGTTTTTGTTCGACCGGATAGCAGCCAAACTCGTGGCATAGCGCGTCAAAATAAGTACGCGGAGTGCGTGGCAAACTTAAATCATTCAGATTGCCATAAGTATCGCTATAGTAGTCCATAATTTAAAATTATATTAGAGATAGAGTTGAGATAACAGTCGGACTCGTTGTGTAATGGTTTCCCTTACTGATGCCGGAGATATTATTTCAACTTTCTCACCATGGGAGAGTAGCTCCATGAAGAAATCATAGGTTGGACACACAAATAGTCGTAGATATACATATCCGTTTTCGACTTTGGTGACGCTTTGGCTGTGATGTAGCGGGAGTGCAAGGAAGTAGTTGGCCTGAGATTTTTCTACACGCAGGGTTATTGACTGAGGGTTGACTCCAGGCTCTCGGATTATGCCGTAGCAGTCTGAAAACAAGTCATTAAGATTGATTTTGGGCCGTTCTGATTTATTTCCGGCTTGTAAAGATATAATTCGGTCAAGAGGATAGGAATAAGGAGTGCCGTCGGGTAGTTCGGAAATTAGATACCATCGTTGACGGAATAGTTTGAGACCGATGGGGTTGACTGTCAGTTCCTCTTCGGCGTCAAGATCATAGTTGTGTCGATAAGTCATATTCAGACTCAGGCTTTCATCCAGAGCCTGAAGTATGAGTTGAAGATAGGATATATTGCCTATGATGGGTTCAAGTTCGATATATCGGGCGAGATTGTGACTTCGGGCCATTGCATCCTGAAGGGTAACCGCACTGTTGAAAAGTGTACGCATCCTTTGGGAGCTGTCGGGAGAGTCGGGCTGGGAGATGTAATATGTGTTGTCGCTCCGGTTGCAGAGAATGTCGATGTCAAAGAGATTTTCGACAGCCCTGCGGTGGTTTTCAAATGTTTTGTGAGGTAGCGGACACCCCTCGCCAAGCGAGGAGTGCTGCCACATCTCACTTAGTTGTTCAAAGGAAATGGGCCCGTATGACGCTATCTTGTCGTAGAGCCATAAGTATCGTTTGAAAAGATATACCTGTGTTCTTGTCGAGCCCATAAATGTAAAAGTGTTATGGATTAGTTCTTGTTATAACCAAATTCGCGTGTCATGAATTTGCTCTTGTATAGGTTTTCGCGCTCGATAGCTTCGTGAGGAAGTATGTTTATTGGGAGTTGCTCGAGTATGCACCATTGGAAATGGGTGGCATATGACGGGTCATTAGTTATAATCTCCTCCAGTTCCTTGTTGTTGCCGTGGCCCCCTGTCTGGAAATAGGTTTGCCAGCGTCCCCATATACCATCCGAGCTGTAGGTGCTTCCAACATACTGCTTGCCGGTCTTTTTGTCCTGTATCAGATATATGCCGTTGACCGAACTGAGTACGCGCTTCCAGATTTCGTCATTATGCTCAAATATAGCTTTGAGTTCATGATAGTTGAGTATGGTATCCGGAAAGGATATGAAACGCGGCACTCCGTTTTCGTCATCAAATCCTTCGTCGATACGTATGACGGGTTTAAGCTGTTTGGTAAAATCCTGATGCCAGCTTACAACTGCTTTGCCCCAGTCTATGACAACTCGTTCCGACATGTGTTTGAAGTCTTCGACTTCCTCAAGGTCAAGAATACATCCGTCAGGAGTGACAGGATGCTGTCGGCTGCCGTTGATTTTATATACGGCAATCAGTCGGGCTGTCGTGCTATGTTCGCCAACGAAAACAACCATATATTCCGTTTTGTCAAATGTCTTTTTCATTTGTTCGGCCTGATACCATTTGAACCTCTCCTTGTCGTAGCGATAGAGATTATAGATTGAGTCGCTCACTTCCTCGCCGTTAATTATTTTAATCTTGCGGTTGTCGGCATGGCGCACCAGTTTGATATGTTTGCTATTGTTGAACTCTTCGTTCCCGACTCCTCTGAGGATAGTCTGGATTGTTACGATGGGGCGATTTTTTTTCATATATTTCTATGTAATTGGTGTTGGCTTCACAAAGGTAGTTATAGCTTTAGCCGTAAGATGGCGAAAGCGTGATAATATCGCCCATTTTTTGCCTCGTTGGTGTTTTGGATGAATGATAATAGCAATAGTCTCATCGGTAGCGGTGCAAAAAAAGCGTGGCGATTAGTACTGAATATCACAACTGAGGTATCGCCAAACACCAATGAAGAAATATACAGTCAACCCCACGCTATGTACATATATCAGTCTTGCGTGATGGCAAGGATGCGGATATAGCACAAGCATGAAGCGTCTTTTATGACTGCTTATACGTCTTCGTAAAAATTGGCGATTTTCAGTTGTCGTATCAAGCAAAATTACGCTTGTAGAAATAAAAATGTAAATAGACTATTCCTCTGAACAGTCTGTGGAGAAGTGCATACATACATATATGTGCACTAATCAATGCAAAAGTATAAAATTTTTGTATCAGGTGCAAACCTCTGGAGATTAAATTTTTATTTATCTTGCGAGGGAGAGGTTGAGGTTGATGCCGAATGAGGTGTTGGTGGTGGGGTAGGATGTGGAGGATACAATAGGGGTGTTGATCTGGTGGTCAAAGAAGGCTCCGATGGTGAGTCGGCGTGACATGATGTAATTGGCAGCAAGGTTGATGCTGATGGTGCGAGTACCTGAGGTGGCTTGTGTGTAGGCTGTCTCGATGCGGCGTATCAGGGCCTGGGTCTCGGCAAATGAGAAGTCGCCGTTGATGGTGAGGTCGTTGGATATGCCTCGTCCCGAGCCTTTCATTTTGAGCACGGTATTGAAACCGATGATTTTATATCCGAGTCCGAGGGTGATGCCGCGCTGGTTGGCCTCGACTACCTGTCCGGCCGAGGTGTTGAGGGTAAGCGTGCGAGCGTCGCGATATTCGGCCGAGAGGGTCATGTCGTTTTTGAGGGTGGCCGATGCACCGATGAGGGGGGCGAATTTCTCGGTAATGGCTACCGATGAGATGTTGTAGGGCGACGAGGGAATGGGGCTTCCGGTGAGTTCGTCGAGAGTGAATCCGAGGTCGCTTCCGGCCGGTGAGCCTATGGCCGAGGCCCAGTTGAGATAGGATGAGTAGGAGCCTACGCTGTAGGTGCACTGATAGGCGTGGCTGAGGGTGAACGACTTGAATATCTTGCCCATGAAGCCGAGATATATGAGTCCGTCGTAGGTGACGCGCCAGTTGGGGAGGGCGTTGGCAAATGAGGGGAAGGGGGTGAGATATTGACGCGAGGGGTCGGTGCCGGAGTAGGCGGCAATGAACGCGGGGATGAGTATGTCGCTCGAAGTTGGGCTTACGGTGCCTACTTCGGGGTTATAGGGGAGGCCGGCGTTGATGTTGTCGGTCATGAAGCCGCCCTGTGGATAGAGCAGATTGCGATATTGCTGTTCATAGCGTGCTGCAATGACAGGGATGTTGGAGAGGAATGCGTTGAATGCCTCCGAGTCATATCCGTTGTCGGCCTTGAAATGGCGCAGGGCTGTACGCATGGCCACGTGGGTCTTGGTGTAGGAGCCGGCCATGGTTGTAGGCATCCCTTCATACATGAATTGCATGGAGCGGGTGCGGTTGTCGGTGCGGTTGGTCGTGAGGAGTACTTTGAGGCCTTTGACGGGTTCGAGTGTGAGCTCGATATTGAGCTCGCGGGTGTTGGTGAAGTTGGCCGGAGAGGTCTGTCCGTCATCGGTGATGAGCCATCCGCGGTTAAGAGCTTTTTCGACAAATCCTTCGCCCTCAAATCCGAACGCAAAACCAAGGCCCGGAGCCATCGGCCCAAAGCTGCCTGTCTGGCCGAACACGTTGCCTATGTCGGGGCGGTAGAGGGGGAGCGAGAGGGTGCGTGTGTTGCGGAAACGTATCGCCGCGCTACGTGGTGACATGATGAGGCGAGTGCCATATTCGGCCACATGGCGCATGAGGCTCTTGTGGTCGTTGAGCTGTTCGGTCACCGTAAAGCGGAGATTTTTGTCGCCGCGGGTGAGGATGACGATATTGTTTTGATCAGTGACTTTGTGGGCAACGGGATAAGGTTTGTTGTCCATAGTTGTGGCCGACACCTTGATTTTGGTCGTGCGGAGGTTGTGGCGGATGGTAAGAGTGGTGTCGGGCTTGAGTGAGAATGTACGTTCGAAGCGTTTGGGTTTGCGGGCCGAGACTTTGGGTTTCTTGGCCTGGAAACGCTGGTCGACCTCCTTGGTCCAAGACCATTTGCGGTAGAGGGTCTCGAAGTTGAGGCGTCCGTCGGCGTTCCATGCGGCCTGGTTGGCTATGGAGTTGCCTGTGGATATGCCGTCGATTTCCGAACCACGGTCCCAGCGATAGGTGGTGTTGTAGGATAGATTGCCTGTGAGCCAGTCGAGGACGGGGATTCTGGAGAAAGGCGCGCGATAGCTTACGACAAACGACTGGTTGTAGCTCCATGGTGTGCCGAGGCGCATGATGCTCTGCATGACGGTGTCTTTCCACTCGCGGTATTGGTCGGGGAAGAGGCGGCGGTTGACGGCACCCATCGGTTCGTCGATGCGGGCCGATGTGTTGGAGTTGAAGTTGACGCTGAGTGATTTGGTGAAGTTCCAGGTGAGGGCAAACTGGCGGTCCCAGATGAAATTTTTGCTCACAGAGACGGGGAGACGGAAGTCAATATCGGTCTCCGAGCGGGTCTGCATCTCGTAGTAGTAGCGCGAGATGGTGGTGAGGAATGATATGGTGGTGGGGAGATAGTTCAGCTCCCAGTCTTTGACAAATTTCAGGTTTTTGTTTTTGCTTTTGATAAAGGCAAACGGTTTGACGCCCTTGTTGTAGGGTGAGTAGCTGTATTGGAGCGAGCCTCGATAGTCGTTGGTGTACTCATACTCGGTGGTGGGATCGTTTTTGGACTGCTTGTTGAATGAGAAGTTGAGCGTAAAGTTGGCCGGGTCCCATGGTTTGGGAGTCTTGCTCTTGACGTCAAACTTGAGTCCCGAGATGGAGAAGCTCTTTATGGTGGTGCGCTCGACGGCATAGTTGAGTATGGAGTCTTTCTGCGTCTTGGTCACACAGGCGTCGAGGGCGTCTTTGAGTTCGACGTCCTGATCAAGAGGATTGTATTTCGGTGTTGTCTTTTCTTTTGAGACAGAGTAATATATCGGAGCGCGCAACTTGGCTTTCTCGGGCAGGAAGCGTCCGGCGTCGACCTGCATGGCAAAGTTGTATTGTTCGTAGTCATCCATACGCCGTGCATTGAGCTGTTGGTCTACTGCGCCGAATCCGGCAGTCTCCACATGCGCGCCAAAGTTGAGGGTCGCTATGTCGGAGACTCCGAGGTTCATGTTGCCTTTTGCCGCCCAACCTCCCGAATTGTTGAAGTCGGTCACTTTAAGTTCGTTGAGCCATACAGTGCCGTCCTTGACTGTCGGAGAATTGTTGCGCACGCCCACGAGCATCACGCGCACGTCGCTCAGCGAGGGGTTGCCCATCACCGAGATGCGGTTGCGTTCGTTGGCCGGGTCACGCGAGGTGTAGACGATG
Organism: Duncaniella muricolitica; assembly: GCF_910574735.1. NCBI lineage: Bacteria > Pseudomonadati > Bacteroidota > Bacteroidia > Bacteroidales > Muribaculaceae > Duncaniella > Duncaniella muricolitica. The sequence continues at coordinate 6,011 of NZ_CAJTCF010000067.1, forward strand.
CCAAAACCCACGCCGGGCTCGTTTTCGTTCTTGGCACGGTTGCGCTCTTTCTTGAGATCGACGAGTGCCTGGAGGTCAAAGTCCATGAAGTTGGCCCTCGGCCATACGATGTATCGGTCGGCCTGTGAGTCGTCGGAGTATTTGCCGGGAGGGGTCAGTTCGAGCGGTATCTCATACTCATAATAGTTGGCCTTGACATCGGAGCCGAGACGTATGAAGGCCGAAAGCTCGCCGCTCTTGAGGTTAGTGAGGTCATCGATGAGACGTTCGGCGTGAATCCACATCTGCATGCGCTTGTAGTTGCGCAGGTCGAGCATGGTGTTTTTGTAGACTCCGCGTGCGTCGCCGGCCTGAAGGCCTTCGACTTTGAGCGACATTGACTGCTCGTTGAGCTGCACTATCTGGCTCTGGCCGGGGTCGGTGATGCGTGTGACTCCGGGAGGGAGCACATAGTTGACCGGCTCGCGGTCGGCGTTCTCCTCGATGTTGACCACCGAGACGTCGAGTTGTCCGTCGGCCGGAGCGTCGCCTCGGGTGTTGAGATTGAAGTCATAGGGACGCCACTCGCCTTTGACCAGCTCGAGCGTGGCAAAGCGCAGGTGGGTCACGGCTTTGAAGCCGGTCATGAACATGCGGGCGAAACGTATGGTGGAGAAGTCGGAGATGTTGCCCACGGCTTTCTCGTAGTCGCTCAAGGGTATCTTGAACTGATACCACACCACTTCCTGCGATGTGCCGTCCTGATTGATGACGATTGATGTCTGCTTGTCAGTGATATAGTTGCGGCCCACTTCGAGGTCTTCGGGGCGTATGGAGACACGATACTGATAGTAACGCTCATACTCGTTGAGAGTGTTGTCCTGATTGATGTCCTCTACGTCGGGAAGCGAGCGAGACGACTGGTAGAGAGGGTCGGGGGCTTCGTCGGGAGAGAGCGAGTTGCCCTCGACACCGTTGTAACGCTTGTAACGTTCGAGCACGCCGAGACGCTGTTCGTCATAGTCATATCCGCGGAAGAAGTGATAGTTGTCGCCGGCAGGGTCGTTGAACGGCGAGAACTTGTCGGCCTGCATCCTCTCGATGGCTGACGGGTCGAGACGGCTGCGAAGTGCCTGAAGATATGATTCGTAGGACGAGAAGGTAAACTCGTCGTCGTTCTTGAGTCCGTCCAGACCGACGTCCTGGATTGAGCGTGCCGAACTGTTGTTGTCAAACGCATAGGTCAGCGAGTTTTGAGATGACACGCGGCCCCAGACGGTCTCTTTGATGAACTGGTCATTTCCGTCGACCGGGATACCGTTTTCATAGCTTTTCAGGCCGTCTTTCAGTATGTCTTCGGATATTTCGCCGAAGTTGAGATACAGGTCGCCGCCCTCGAGATTGTTGTTATCGGGGTCGAGAAACGGTGACAGCATCCAGAATTGCACATACTCGATGTTGGAAGCGTCAAAGTTGGTGTTGTCCATCTTGCGCATTATGCCTCCCCATCGTTTTTCGGGATTGAGCAGATAGCCCTGAGTGTCGATGTTGGTCGCGTCGAGGTTGTAGGGGCCGCGCTCGGTGGGGTAGAATGAGAGGTTGAGTGTCTGGATGATGTTTGACTCTCCGTTTGTATGCTGTCGGCCGGGGAAGATTTCGCGCGACGTGACCTCGCGGATGTAGGGATTGTTCATCTGCTTGGGGTCGCTCTTGATGTAGCCCGGACATAGCGAGGAGTTACGTTCGGTAAACATGCGGTCGATGTAATACCAGTTGATGAGCGCGCGGTTTTTGCCATAATCCACGTTGTCGCTGAGGGCGGCTTCGGGAAACAGTGCGTCGGGCGACGGGTCATAAGGTGTCGAGGCGAGAAACCATGCGTAAGGCGAGCGCAGATCTATACCTGTCTGGGCCGACTCGAAGTCGTCGATATAGCTTGAGCCTTTGTTGGAGCCGCTTTTCTGGGAGTGGGGGATGAGCTGGGCAAACTCGGCCTGAAGCGAGAGTGTCGACGGCTGTATGGCATTGACGGTTGGTATCTTGTTGAGGAGATTGGTCAGCCACATGAAGCGTGTGTTGTATTGTGCGTTGAGACCCCACATGGAGTTGTTGACCACCTCGTCGCCGATATTCACCTTTTCCGTGAGTGATTTTTCGGAGAAGTGCATGAGCGTGGCTCCGACGTTGAAATCCTTGTTGAAACGATAGTTGAGGTCAAGGCCAAGGAGAGTCTTGCGCTGCATGGAGTAGAGCGACTGGTTTTCGAGCGTCACACTGATGCTCTGGCCCGAGTCGATGATGCTCTGGTTGGTGATGGTGACTATGCCCATGGCGTAATCGACCGTGTAGTCACTGTTCTCGTTGAGCACCACGCCTCCGGCTGTGACTATGACCGAGCCTCGCGGCACATTCATGGCATTAAGGCGTATCTGCGAGCCTGACGATGCCTGATAGCGGCCGGTGAGGACAAACTTGTTTTTATCGGCAAACTGCCGCGCCACCGTGAGTGTGGAGTCATACAGCTCCTGATAGACGTATTGCTGTGCCATGACGGGGTCGCCGATTTTCTCGGAGAGATTTTTGCCGAACGGCTCTACTACGGGAAATATGATTTTGCCCTGCGAGGCGAGGATGGTGTAACCCTCGATAAAGTCAAAGAATCCGTCGGGATTGGACGACTGGTTGGAGTCGATGCGGTCGAGTCCCATCACCTGAAGCAATGGCACATTTGAGATAGACGGGACGGGCAGATAGTTGATTTCGGTGCCTGTCGTGTCGCTGAGATACTTGATGTTGAGTCGGAAATTCTGCTGCTGCACCTGATAGGCTCCGAGCGAGTAGACGTTTTTCATCATCAGCTTCCACATGGGCAGCTTGGGGTCGAGGGTTGTCGACTTGAGCATCTTGAGATAGAGCGACTGGTCAGTGGTGGTGATGTCGGCCGAAAATTCGCCCACCTGATATGTGCGTCCGTTGTAGGTGTATTCATAGGCCACACCCAGCACTTCGTCGGCACTGAGAGCGTTTTTGAGCGAGATGTAGCCGAGGGTAGGGTTGAGTGTGTATTCCGACGACGAGAGCAGACGTGCCGACTCGACCTTCTCATAGTCACGTCCGCCGTCGATGCCAAAGGCAGCAAGCGGACTGAGGGCCTGTGTCACCGCGTTGATGTTGCGGGCATCGGGATATTCGGTCTTGATGGTGGAGAGAAGGTTGTTGGAGCTGTTGGAAGGCACAGGCACGGCATAGTCGGGCTGCCAGTAGTTGTTGGCAAGCACACTGTTTTCACCCAGGTCCATGAAGGCAACAAAGTTGCGGCTCTGGTCAAAACGGCTGTTCTTGTTGGTGATCCACACCTCGATGCGTGTGATGTTGATGCCCGAAGTGACCAGCGGCAGACGCGAGGCGAAACGGTCGTAGTTTTCGCGGAAATATTGAGCGAGAAAGTAGTGACGGTTCTGGTCATACTCGTCGGCGCGCACGGTGAAGTCGGTGGTCTGCGAGCCGCCTTTGGAGTTGACGGTTGTCGACTCGGAATTTTGCTGAGACACGAGCGCGGTGGCTGTGAGTTTGCCAAACTGCAGTTTGGTTTTGATGCCGAATAGAGCCGTGCTGCCTCGTATGAGCGACGAGCCGGTGGTCATCGACACATTGCCCGCTTCAATAGACTTGACTATGTCGTCCTCTTTGCCCTCGTAGGCAAGTTTGATATTCTTGGAGTCGAAGTCAAATGTCGCGTCGGTGTTGTAGGTCATGTTGAACTTCATCCTGTCGCCCACCGAAGCCTGTATGGTGGCCTGGATTTTCTGGTCGAAGTCAAAATAGGTCTTACGCCGCGAGTTGAGCGACAGGGCGGGGTTGTCGGTCTTGTTTGACTTGATGCCCATCGACAGTGTCATCGAACCCTGGGTGCGGAGACTCACGCCTCCGGGTCCGAAAATCTTTTCGAGCGGTCCGAGGGCAAAGTTCATGTCGAGAATATTGAACGGCTCTTTTGACGGGTTGGTCAGAGCCTCGGAGTTGCGCATGCGGAAGTAGTCGCGCATCGAGCGTCGGTTTTGCCACTCGTTGTATTGCTCCGGGCTGAGATAAAATGGTGTCACGACATCTGTCTCGCCCACGCGCGTGCGTATGACATAGCATCCCAACTGCGGGTCATATTCAGTGACAGTCGTGACATTTGACGGATTGGTGAGGTCGGCTGCAAATTCGCGCTCCATGAAATCTTCATATCGCTGTGGCACGGTCTGCTGCACCGGAAACGGCATCATAATCGAGTCGGCCTCTCCGACAAGAGACGACGATGTGACAGGCGAAGCCGGCGGTGTGAAGTCGGGGTCGACTCCACCGGCGTAGCTGTGCAGGGCCACGGCCATGAGCATCAACGTTATGCTCATGGCAGCCGACAGGATGTATATGTAGTTACCTCGTCTCAGATTGCAATGCTATGTCCAAACACCTAAGGTCACAACATGCCCAGAGCCTGCTTGATTGCCGCCTCGACCTTGATGTCGGGCTTGCCGTCAAAGATGCGGTTAAGCACTTTCTGCGACTGCGGACGTGGAAATCCGAGAGCCGTGAGGGCGGCAAGAGCCTCGTCATAGACAGCGTTGCCCGCTCCGGGTGATGTGAGCTGTATTGATAACGCGTCGTCCGATGGTTTTATTTTATCCTTGAGGTCAACAATTATCCTTTGTGCAGTCTTGGCTCCTATGCCTTTGACACATTTGAGTCTTGTATGGTCGCCCGAGGTTATTGTGGCTTCAAGTTCGGCCGGAGCGAGTGATGACAGTATGAGCAGGGCTGTCCCGGGACCTACGCCTGAGACACCTATGAGCCGACGAAACAGTTCGCGCTCTCTTTCGGTAAAGAATCCGTAGAGAGTCCATGCGTCTTCGCGTATCACCTCGTGAAGCAGGAGCTTGATTTCGCCCTTGCAGTTTTGAAGCGACTCGAAAGTGTTGAGCGATATGTTGACCATATAGCCCAAGCCGCCGGTCTCGACCGCTACATAGGTGGGTGTGTTTTCGGTGATAATACCTTTGATGTATTCGTACATTAAGAGTTTAAGAGTTTAGGAGTTTAATGTTTAAAGTTTAAAGTTTAAGTCTGTCAGAGTCAGAGCGAAACCTTCGCGCGGCTTGAGAAGGGTGGGGGTGTTGTCGGTCGTAGCCGCACGCTGCCAGCTCATGAGCATAGGGCGTGTGGGCGAGAGGCGGTCGGCAATCTTCATGGCGGCCACACCCATTGTCATACGCAGGTTGAGCTCTATGCAGGGGTGGAGGTGTGTCATCCCGTCATCACCCTCATAAGCCATCATGTCGATACCGAGCCATCCTTTATAATAAGGTGTAATCATCGGAGCGAGTACACCTTCAAGCTGTCGGGTGGCATCGTCGAGCTGCCGGAGTAGTCCAAGAGCGTCGATGCGGCCGAAGAAATAGTCCTGCGGTGCCACGATGTTGCCTGTGTAGGCTCCGCGTGCTTCGGTCAGAAACATCGATAGGCCGCGAAACTTCGTGCCGTCGGTGTCACATTCATAGAGCGCGCCAAATTCGGCCACTTTCCTATAGCCTCGCTCGGCCATCACGCTCCCCTGGCGGTGTATGATGCCGGCTGTCTTGTCGAGCAGCACTTTACGTGACAGCCCTTGTGCGCAGAACACTCCGCGGCCGCTGCACGACCATGGCGATTTGAAAAAACGGCCCGGCGATTCGTCCTCAAGTTGTAATGCCCTCATCGGGTCGGTGACCTCCTCTGGCAACAGCCGGTCAAGCCCCATGGCCGACAGGATGGCTATCGACGAGCGTCGATGGCTCAGCCGGCGGATATGCTGGAGAGTCTCGTCAGATGGCAACGTGGCAGGGTCGATGCCTGCCGCGACAAACTGACGTCTCGCATCCTCGCTCCATCCCCATGGCACGGCTTCAAAGGGTGTGTCGGGCATGGATGTCGAGGCTTTGAGGCCCCATACAGATGATAGCCATGCGGCGTCATCGTCTGTTGAGACTGAGGGAGCGATAATCCCGTCGCCACATTCAGCCCACCATACAGGCAACAATGCCCCCGCCCTGTGGAGCTGTGCGGCATGGGGCGGGGGTGTGTAATGTCGACACCCGAGAGCCAGTGCGAGGTCATTCTCGGGATTGAACAGGTGGAGTTTACTTCTTGACACTCTTGGCAAGGCCTAATTTCTTGGCAGTGTCGACTGGTATTGCGTCGCGGTGCACGAGGATGTCCATGGTCTTGGCCAGGAAGTAAGGCTCGGATACGTAGAAAAATCCGCCATACACCTGATTGGTGTCCCAGGAGTTCTTGACTTTATAATAACGGTTGCCGTTCTGGTCTACGGCCTTGCCCATGATTACCATGCCGTGGTCGTCGGTGGTCTCGTGGGAGTCATACATCTGCTGACGCAGCTCTTGTGTGACGGTGATTTCCTCGCGCGGACCTTCGATTTTATTGTTTTCGGCCTCACGCTCCTTGTCGCTGAGGGTGACCCAACGCGAGAGTTCGGTGTTGGTCATGTCGGCTTCGGTCTTCTTTTTGGGAATGATGGCATATCCGTCGGTCCATTTGAATCCGGGTTCGCTCACGTCGGCAGCCCATGCAACAGAGTAGCCTTTGTCGAGAGCATTGTCCACAATGGCTTTCATCTCTTCGAGAGGCACGTTGTAATATGAGCCCCATATCCAGTTGTCGGCCACTTCCATCTGATAGGGCTGATAGAAGGGATGGTGGGTGAATGAGGTAACGGGGATATAGTCTGCCATGTTGAGTCCGAGCATTTTGGCAAATGACTGGGGAGTGTAGGTCTTGCCCTCATATTCAAATGTCTCGGGAAGTGAGCCAAGATAAGCGTCGAGCACGGCGTCAAATCCGGCTTTCCAGGCTGTCGATTTCTTGCCTTTCTTATTGTTTACGGCATTGAGCATGCCTTTTAGCACAGGCTCCAGCTCGTAGTGATCGTGCTTTTCCTCGCCATATTCCAATCCTTTATACGCACTCTCGGGCACAATGCCGTAACGCTCGAAGACATAGGGTACATCAAGAGTGCTACCGCCCTGTGCGAAGTTGACCGTTCCATCGGTGCGGATATATTTGTCGGCCTTGTCGCTGTAGCAGTGACGCACGATAAACATCTCGCTCAGGTCATATTCTTTGCCTTTGGTGCGGAGCAGTTCATCCTCAATAAAACCTATACCGGAGAAGCTCCAGCATGTACCAGACTTATTCTGATCCTTGACTGGAGTGGTCTTGTTGACTTTGACGTCTGTAAATTTGAAGCCGCCGATAGTGTCGGACTTCTCGGCATTGCCCTCGGCATACGCGCTTAGAGCAAGAGTGGCCATGATTGCGGCCGAAAGATACTTTTTCATTGGTAAGATGTATGAATGGTTGTCAGACCTATTTATAATCGGTTCACCGCAAAGATACGCTAAAAATCTCTAAACTCGGAATATTTAATGAAAAAATCACTACCTTTGTCCGCTGATTATTAATCAACCCTCATCACATCGACATGAAAAGAAGCCTTACAGCCCTAATGATAGCCCTTGTGGCCCTGTGTGCCGTCTCCACCGCCCGCGCTCAGATGCGCTGGGGTGCATCGGCCGGAATCAATATCAACAGCATGAAATTCAAGCAGGATCTCTTCGGGGTGAGCAGTGCGGTCGGTGAGTCGGCCGGTATACGTGGCGAGATGATGTTTCCCGGCATAGGCTTTGGTCTGGAGCTGGGTCTCTTCTACCAGCAGCAGGGTGCGACACTCGCTCTTGGCGACAAACCCATATGGAGTACTCAGGGTTATGGCAACGAGCGTGTGTATCTCCACAGTGTGTCTATCCCGTTTAATCTTAAGTTTAAGTGGACACGTATGCAGGGACTTGAGGATTATGTGGCTCCGTTTGCGTTCGGTGGTCCTATCCTTCAGATACAGGCTGGCCACAGCAAGTGTGACGCTCTAAAATATTCGGGTGGAGATGTGGAGCTTTGTGCCGGCATAGGTGTCGAGGTGATGAAACGTTGGCAGATAGCCGGTTCGTATATCTGGGGCATGACCTATGCTCTCAAGACAGCCCAGCTTGTGGATGTCAGCGCGCGTAACCGCACCTGGGATATCAAAGTGACATACTTCTTTTAAGAATAAAAATCGAAAAAATAATAATCAAGGGAAATGGGAAATCTATCTCGATAGATTTCCCATTTCCCTTGATTATTTAGAGAGCCGTTTATTCGATGGTCATGATTTCAGGATTGGCGGCAATGATGCGTTTGGGCAATTTTTTTGCTGTCTCATTGTAACTGTGACGTATGAGCGAGAGGATGAGTTCGTCGGTCAGAAGTCCGCGCAGACTCACTTGATTCCAGTATTTTTTATTCCAATGCCATGCCGAGGTCACTTCGGCATAGCTGTCTCTGAGTTCGCGTGCATACTCAGGGTCGCATTTGAGTACAAAATAGTCGGGGTGGTCAAATCCGAAACATGCAAAAATCTTGTCACATACCCTGAAAAGCAGATAACCTTCGCCAAAAGCTGAGTCTTCAGTCGTGCAAGGCAATCCAAGGCAATACTCACGTATAGTCTCTATATCCATTAATTTATTTAGATGATTTTTAGTCAGAATTATGGTGCAAAGTTACGGAGTTTTTGGCTTATAATCAAGCCACACCGTAGGAATGAAGACCTGAAAGCAGATAATTGACTCCAAGATAGGTCATGAGTACCGACATGAATGCTACGAGCAGGTAGCGCAGCAAAATCTTGTGGCTGTGGAAGAAAGAGAGCGAACTGCTATGGAGTGGCATGGCATAGATGAAAAATGTCACGAGAGCCCATGTCTCTTTCGGATCCCAGCCCCAGTAACGTCCCCATGACTGGTTGGCCCAGATGGCTCCGGTGAATATGCCGGCTCCCAAAAGGAACAGGGCCGGGACCAGAAGGGTGATGCACACTACTGACATGCGTTCGCGGCGAGGGCGCGACAACAGACCGATGGCGGCGGCAAGAGCGATTATACCGAAGAGGGCATAGGATGTCATGACCAGCATGACGTGGAGCGACAGCAACCGTGAGGCCAGCACGGGCATAAGTGTCGACATGGCAGGATTGCGGCTTCCCATCATGGCGACAAGCAGCGAGGCTCCGGCCACAATAATGCCGAGAGGTGCCATTACCGCTACGCGCCGTCCGCACCAGAGTGACAGCCCCAGAGCTATCCACGCGAGCGCGAGCATTGTTTCATAACCTGTGGCCAGAGGGATGTGGCCTCCCACAATCCAGCGCAGTATTATAATATATGTGGTATATGCGAAGACTGCCCATGTGGCCGGGGCTGTAAGGCGTCTTACAAAAGGATATTCATAGAGATATGCAATCAATGAAATGAGTCCCAGAATCAGTGTCAAAACCGCTGACAAAAGCGGGTAAAAAGAGTTGTTGTAAAGCCGTTCGGCATTAATGGCTGTTGCTGACGGGAGTGTGTTGCCGGCCATGGATTCCTGAAGCCGGCGCAGGTGCTGTAACTCGTCGTTGGCATGGCGAAATTGTCCGTGGTTTATATCATAATATATCGATGAGAGAGTAGATGCAAACGATTGAGTCGCTTCGCTGTCGGCATGCGACGGCAGTCGGTCGGCCCATGAATACCATGTCAGAGTGCTGTCGGACGGGTCTGTCACAGGCAGAGTAGTCAGAGCGTTGCCTGTGCACACTGTTGTGATGAGTGTCACGCGGTTGTCGTCGGCCAGCAGGTCGCGGTCATCGCTGTGGGTCTCGATGAGATGTTGGAGTCTGTAGATGCCTCCGGTGTAGAGGTCGGTGAGCGATACGTATGTGCGGCCGTCCATAGCCTCGCGTGCACGCCGGCTTTTCAGTCTTATTATGGGTTCATGTTTCCATGAATCGTAATAGAATATCCACCCGGTGAGTACCTGTTCGGGTGACAGGCCTTTATAGTTGTCCTTGCCACTGACGGTCATGCAGAAGTCACGGGCAAATGTCTGGACCGGTTGTATACGTCCGTTATGGGATATGTAGAGTGTCCCGAAAGTCTTGGCCAGCGGCCGTTGCAGCGTTTCGGGCATTGAGTCTGTCGCTCCGGCGGGGCTTGCTGTAAACCAGGCCATCAGCCCGGCAGCCATGAGACGGCGGAGGTTGAGGCGAAAACGTCCGTTACGTTCGATAAGTGCGGCGGCCATGGCGGCAAACAGCAGTCCGTAACCGGCAAAAGTTATACCTATACCCCAGGGGTCATGATTGACGCTGAGTGTTGAACTGTCACCTGCAAGGCCTGACTGGCAGAAGCGATAGCCGTGAATGTCAAGAGTGCGGTTCATGGATATGCGGTGGCGGGAGGCCGAGCCGAGACTGTCGGTGATTTCGACTGTCGTGTAATAGTCGCGCGGGGAGTGTGTGCCGGGATAATATTCCACACCGCAGCCGATGAGTGAGAGGGAGAATGGGAGTGAACGTGTGGCTGAGGAGTCGGAGAGGGTGAATGTTGAGACGCTCTTGCCTTCGTGAAGCGTAACCGAGCCGTGCTCTCCGCAATAGTGTGTAACAGCGGCTCCGGCAAGGATTATTATGAGCGAGAGATGAAGTGACAGCACGGCCACCGTCATAGCCGAGCGTCGGGCTATGACGGTGACGAGTCCTGTCACTGCACATATGACCCATAGCGCAATCATCCATGGAGAATGGTAACAGCAGGAGAGGGCCGTAGGGGTGCCGGAATATTTCTCGACAACCGTAGCCGTAATCAGTCCGAGGGTTACAAGTGATAATGATATGAATGATATGTAGCGGGTCATGTGAGATTATATGGCGTCGACAAATGTGATGATGGCGTCACGGTCCTCTTTGGGGAGTGCGCGGAATCGTTCGATGCTTCTGCGGGCATCGCTTTCGGATGAGTAGCCGTGCCACATGATGGCCTCCATGGCTGTGCGTGCGCGGCAGTCGTGCAGACGGTCAGCGGCCGGCGAACCTGTCACTTTCTGATGCAGACCGCGCCCCCACAGCGGAGTGGTGCGGCACCAGCCTGTGCGGATGTCATTGGCCATATGCAGTTTGTGCTGCACCATGTCGGTGTAAGGCCATATGGTCTGATAAGGATAGCGGGGCAGCTCGTTGTTTTTGAAGAATTTGGCCGGGTCGCGTATTTCGTCGGCACCTGTGGTCCATGACGGACGGTGGCAGTAGGCGCAACCGATTTCCTCAAACTTCTCCTTGCCTCTTGTCACGGCCGGATTGTCGATGTCGCGCACGGCAGGCACGGCGAGTCCGCGATGCCATATCATCAGGTCGGTATATTCTTCATCGGTCATCTCGGCCGGAAGAGTCTTGGAGTTGAGATAGGCGAGTATGCGCGACTCCATGTCACCGTTCCACCACTCGGGATAGTTGCGGTCAGGGTCGATTTTGGCAATGTAGCTGTCAAATCCGGCCTGTACCTCGGGGTCTTTGGCCGAACATGATGCCCATGAACCGGCAGCATCGAGATAGTGGTAGCGGCGGTCGGAACGGGTCACGTTGGTAATGTTCCATATGGCGTTGGCTCCGGCGGCATCCTGGAGCGGTCCGCGCGAGAGCGCGTAGGTGAATCGGCGGGGATAGAGTGTCCCGTCGCCCTGGAGTGCGTTGGAGTATTGGCCGGTCCAGTTGCCTGCGGCATAAAAGGCCGGATTGAGCTCCATATAGCCGTCGGCTTCCTCCTTGCGGTATTGGGCCAGCAGGTCGGCATCGTCGATGGCGTCGAGGAGTCCGGTGCCATAGATGCCAATGGTGCTTTCAAGGCGCACCTCATAGTCGTCGGTGATGTCATAGCCCATACGGTAGGCATAGACGGCTGATTTGGGCATTATGACTTCGGGATAAATGAGTTCGTAGGTCTCTCCGTCGGCAAACTTGTTGCCCCACTCATCGGTCGCCTTGTGCCATTTCACAGTAATCTGGCTCTCGTCAAGCGGAGCCTTGAACGGAGCCACGGCATGGCTCTGAGGCATACCGGCGAGCCATGTCACATAGGCATCGGTGTTGCGGTTGTACACGCAGAGCAGACATCCGTTGCCTATCTCGGTGGTCTTGAATGAGCCTTCATCCACACGCTTGCCGTGGCTGTAGCCGGGATGGCAGTGTATGCACGACGAGCGTATGTAGGCCGGACCGAGGCCGCTGCGGGTACCTGTAGGGTTGGACATGAATGGTTTCTCAAAAATGGCTTCTCCATTCTTGAACTGCTGATACATGCCGCCGTCCTCTACGGCCGGAGTCGGCTGTTCGAGTGCGTTGGATGTGGCGAGATAGGAGGTGCCGAGCTGTCCGCCGGCATAGTACCATTGTGGTTTTTCCTGTTCTCCGTTTACAGATGTGCTGTCGGTGATTTCGTCATCGGAACAAGCCCACAAGGCAGATGCCATGAGGGCTGTCCCAAGCAGACGTGTTGCGAATGCTTGCATAGGTATCAACTAACTGTTTGTATTATTTGAGTATTTCGTTGTAGGCTTTTGTCAGTTGGTCGACGAGATCGGTGCCTGTCACGAGACGCGCTTTGGTGGCTTCGGGGCCTGTGGCCGAGAGCATGAACGGTTCGGGGATGGCGGCAATGGCTTTGATGGCGTCCTCGATGGCCTGACGGATGTCGGCATCCAGTTGAGGATTGCTCGACTTGATGTAGTCGGAGAGAGAGGCGTCGCCGCTCTTTGAGCCGCAGTAAGCGTTGCGTATGCTGATGATATTGTCCTGGAAATCCTCGATAGAGTTGAGCGAGTAGGGCGATTCGATATAGTTCTTGTCATCGTCGCTTGTGCCGCTGTTGGGACGTCCGATTTTGGTATTGCCCACCTCGTCGGCAATGTCGATGCAGCCCTGAAGAATGTCCTCGGCTACTTCCTGATATGTCTTGAAGGTTGAGCCGGGTTGGCCTGCGTTGATCATCATTTCGCCATAGTTAATATTCTTGTCAAGCTCAGCTTCCTCAAGTATCTCCTGCTTTTCAGGACTTACATTGTCAGTGCCGGCCCAGCAAGCCTCGAGAAGCACACACTGGTTGCGCAGGTCTTCGGTAACGAGTGTGAGATATTTGAGCTCCTCGGGGGTATAGTCGAGCGAGTGGGTGTGAGATGTCTGTCCGTCGGAGCTGAGTTCAAAAAGCATGTACTCTACCGAATGGAAACCGAGCAGACCATATCCGAGGTTGTTGTCGACTGTATATTCCTTGCCGGCGCGGATTTCGGCCAGAAGGTCATCCATGGCGTTTTTGTCGAGAGGCCATGAGTCGATATGCGGGTCGATATAGTAATCGGCAGCGGGACCGAAGAGGAATGCCTCTGACAATTCCCAGCTCTTGCGCGACTTTTTCCATGAGTCGGCAGCGGCTTTCACGTCGGCCGAAGTGAGTGTGCCGGCGGTGTGCTTGGACTGTATGGTCAGACACAGGTCGTGAAGTTCGATGGCTGCGTCGGCCATTGACTTGTAGGTGGGAAGCACCGTGTTGTTGATGTAGGGGACGACGGCGCGTGAGATGGCCTCTTCTTTGGCCGAAAGATTGTTGTCGAGAATGTTGTCGTCATTGTTGTCAGAGCATGCTGTGGTCATGGTCATGACGGCGGCCGACAGGGCGAGAAGTGAAAATACTTTTTTCATTATGAATTGTTTTTTTGATTATATGTTTTGAATTAAAGAAACCATCCCGAGTAGGCTATGCCGAGTGAGACGGACGGTTCGTTGTAGTAACGACTGTCGAGAATGCCGACCGCATACTCACCCTTGACCACAATCTGCGGCAGGGGATAGTAGTTGATGCCGGCGGCTACGCGCTGGCGTCCGCACCAGTAATGTTTAGGGTCTCGCTCCATCTTGTATTGTGAGTCGTAATAGTCATAGCGGCCGAATACAAACAGCCGTTTGCTCGTGGTGGCATAGGTCGGGATGAGGCCTAAGATGTTGTAACCGGCCTCAATACCGGTCGCGATGGCTGCACTGCCCACACGCTGGCGTTTCGAGATGGAATTTTTTGACATTGACATGTTGAAGTCTGTGATGGCTTTGGCGTCGGAGAGATGTCCGTAGTCAAAGTGTCCGCGTGCCACGATGTTGTGTCCGCTGTAGGCGAAGTCAAACGAGCCTATGGCCACGGTGCCGTGTATGTTTTCTACCTTCTTGCCGTCGGTGGGGTAAAGTGTGTTGCGGAAACTGTCGCCGATATAGCCCGATAGCGACATGCGCAGTCCGGGCACCGAAGTGTTGTCGACACGCACAGCAGCCGCATATTTGTTGGCTATCTTAAATTCATAAGGCGAGCCGGCTCCGTCGTGTATCCACCCTTTGTTGCCGAAACGGTCGCTGTCAAGGCCTGGGAGCAACATGGCTTCGTAACGCCATTTACCGGCCTTGCCCCATAGGCTTATACCCACTTCGTGCCATGTGCACGGCATGATAGTGTTCTCACCTTCGGGACGATATACACCGAAAAACTCTGTCGGCATGTGGTGGGCGTTGGTCTGTCCGACAGGCACTACAAGCATACCCGCGCGCACATTGAGTTGGGGCATGAACGATTTTTGAATCCAGAATTGTTCGAGGGCCACTTCGCCGCCTCGTTCTATCTCCTTTTCATATTCGCCGGCTTCCTCTTCCTCGATTTCTACGGCACTCTCTGTGCCGCCGTGTTCAAATTCGATTTCCGAACTCATACTCCATCCCTTGCCGAAGTCATATCCAAGAAATATCACTACGTGGGGCAGGTCGAATCGTCCGTGGCTCTGTCCTTTGTAGGCATCCGGAGTAGAGTATCGCAGATAATTGTCGCTATAAAAATTGCGGGTCATTACGGCCTCGCCATATCCACCGATGCTGAGGCGGTTGCGCATGCCTGTGGCTTTGGCCGTCGAGTCGGGGAGCTGCTCGGAGTGGGCGGTTGCGTCATGAGGCATTGCCATGGCCGACAGTCCGACAAGTGCACCGAAAATCAGTCTGTTCATGTGTTGTGATAATGATGATTAAGTTTAACGGTGCAAAATTACTATCATCATTTTACCTGTGCATTAGCTAAAATTTGGTAAAAATTAGTGAAAAAATAGGGTCAAATACCTAAATTTAGTGATAAATTACATAAACGGAGCCCGTCCGGAATAGATAGATTCCGGGCGGGCTCCGCTATGTTTTCAGAGGCCGAAAAAGGTCGGTCAGCAGCAGTGGTTACGCTTCACCGTCGAGACGCACATCCTCAAAGTCTTCCTTGATATTGGGATCCTCGAGGCCGTAATGATGCTTGGCGTTCATCGACTTGAGTATGACGCCGAATATAAGGGCGAGTACGCCAAGCGATGCAAAGCAGCACATGGGGATGGTGTAGTTGTACTGCAAGGGGTCGGTCACACCTGGGTTGGACCATGTGATGACTTTACCGATAATGATGGGCACGAAAGCCAGGCCTATATTCTGCACCCAGAAGATGAGCGAATAGGCACTGCCGAGAAAACGTTTGTCCATAATCTTGGGCACCGAGGGCCAGAGTGCTGCCGGCACAAGTGAGAACGATACGCCAAGCACAACGATGGCTGAATAGGTGATGAGTTCGCTCTTGGTCGAAGGCACAACGAAGGCAAACGTGAGATGACACACTATCATGAGGATGGCACCCAATATCAGCATGCTTGCACCCTTGCCTTTGCGGTCAAGGAAATAACCGAGGAAGGGAGTGAGTATGGCTGCTCCGACAGGGAACCAGCGGAAGATGTCGGAAGCCTGAGTCTCGGTGATGCCGAGGTTGCACTGGAGCATGTTGGCGGCATAACGTTGGAACGGGAAGATGGCTGAGTAATAGAGCACACACAGCATGGCGATGATCCAGAACAGACGGCTGCTGAAGATGGCACCTACGTCAGAGAGCTTGAACTCCTCCTCCGAAGCAGCTTCGTCGGCCTTGGAGGCCCCCATCTCGCGGTCGAGTTTGGCATCCATAAAGGTAAATACGATGAAGCAAAGGAGTCCGATGCACAGCAGAGCCGTACAGAAAGCTACCGGTACAACCACCGAGTGGGGTGTCACACTGTCGGCCAGACGGGGTGAAATGGTAAAGATGAAGAATACACCTATACGTGCGATTGCCATCTCAAGACCCATAGCAAGAGCCATCTCTTTGCCTTCAAACCATTTGGCGAGGGTCTTGGACACAGTGATGCCGGCCATTTCGCAGCCGCAGCCGAATATCATGAAACCTAGAGCTGCGAGCTTGGCACTGCCGGGCATATCGGTCCACCATGAATTGAGCCACTGGTCAAGACCGGAGCCCTGAAAATTCTCACTGATAGCGTAGAGCTTGATGAGCGCGCCGCCCACCATGAGCGAAGCCGAGAGTGTGCCGGTGAAGCGTACTCCCATCTTGTCAAGAATAATGCCGGCGAGTATCAGGAAGCCAAACACATTGAGTATATACTCGGCTCCGGCATAATAGCCGAAAGCGTCAGGCGACCATCCGCGTTGAGTCTGTATAAGAGACTGAAGTGGTGACATTACGTCGACAAACATGTAGGCAAACAGCATCATTGATGCCACCAGTGCCAAAGCTGTCCATCGTGCCCACGCCTTGTCTGACAGTAGCCGGCGTCCTGACTCGATGATGTTTTGATTAACTTTTTCCATCAAGATATCTGGTTATGTTTAAAATTGATTCAAGGTCAATAATGATGGACAAAATTAATCAAAAATATGTAAAATCGGAATAAATTCACTAATTTCGTGAACTTAAAACCATAAAAAGAATTACACTGCACTATGCCGCATACACAGCCCTACAATCTTGACCGTACAGTCAGACTCGTCATCAACTGCGTGATATTTCTTGGAGTCATATGGCTCATAAATACTCTCAGAGGCGTATTGCTGCCATTCTGCGTAGGATGCCTCATTGCTTACATCTTTGAGCCGTTTGTGCAGTTCAACCGTGAGTTGCTCAAACTCAAGGGACGCGTCATCGCCACGCTTGTCACTCTTTTTGAGGTCTTCTTCTTCTTTGCTGTCTTTTGTTACATCTTTATTCCAATGATAGTACATGAGTCGGCCCAGATGGCTTCAATGCTTAAGGCGTATGCTACGAGCCAGCATAGTGTCCCGTTTGTTCCCGAGTCAATACACTACTTCCTGCGTCGTCATCTTGATTTCGAGATGCTCGCCTCAAAACTCTCGCGTGACGAGTGGATAAGCATGATAGAAGATGGGTTGTCGGCTTCATGGTCGGTAATTACAGGCTCGATATCTATCCTGATGAGCGTATTCAGTTGGGCTGTCGTTCTGCTCTACGTTGTGTTTATAATGATTGACTACGAACGCATATCCCGTGGATTCCGCCACATGGTCATGCCTAAATATAGAAAAACCGTATTCAGCGTGGCTCACGATGTGAAAGTATCCATGAACCGTTATTTTCGCGGCCAGGCACTCGTGTCCTTTATAGTAGGTATACTTTTTTCCATTGGTTTCCTTATAATGGGGTTGCCCATGGCTATCGTGCTCGGCATGTTTATAGGGTTACTCAATATGGTGCCTTATCTGCAACTCGTATCGCTCATCCCCACCACACTTATATGTCTTGTGTGCTCTGTGAGCAGCGATGCCAGTTTCTGGACATTGTTTTGGGAAGCCATGGCCATATATATAATAGTACAGGCCATACAGGACTTGATACTTACACCCCGTATCATCGGAAAAGCAATGAGTATGAATCCCGCCATTATATTTTTATCCCTATCCGTGTGGGGAACATTGCTCGGACTCATAGGACTGATTATAGCAATACCCCTTACGACGCTATTGCTTTCTTACTATGATAGATACGTGATAAAAAGCACAGGAGATAGCCATACGGATACAAATTTTATAGAAGTAGATTAAGTTAATGAGTGTTAAAATATGGCGAAATATTTGGAGGGTTTAAAAAAAGTCCCTACCTTTGCAACGCAAAACAAAAAACAAAGCCTAATCGGGGTGTAGCTCAGTTGGTTAGAGTACGCGTCTGGGGGGCGTGAGGTCGCTAGTTCGAGTCTAGTCACCCCGACTGATTAGGAAAGAATCGCCTGTAATTCAATTGATTACGGGCGATTCTCATTTTCAACCGGAACAAAAACGGAACACGCCGTTTTTATACCGCATAGTTTTAACGGGTCAGCGGATTTTTCCGGTGGGTACAAGGGGATGTCGGAGTATAGTGTATCCGGAGAGCTTCTTTGAAGAGGTATACCGGGCCCAAGCCGAAATTCCAGTGCATATGTTAAATTGAGTAGACCGAAGTGTTAAATATTCAAGCGTACAGTTTGACCAGGCGGAAGATGAAGAAATCGCGGTCTCGGACACCGCGCATTTGCGAGCGGAAGAT